>JAUIJI010000161.1 GCA_030431435.1 Alphaproteobacteria bacterium
GCATACCAGCCTGTGGGACCTCAGGAACGAAGCGGAGATCGGCCATATCCAGCTGAGCCGCGAGGCAGACCTTGTGGTCGTGTGCCCCGCCACGGCGGACCTGATGGCCAAGATGGCCGCCGGTATCGCGGATGACCTTGGCACCACGCTGATCCTCGCAACGGACAAGCCGGTGCTGTGCGTGCCTGCCATGAATGTCCGCATGTGGGAACACGAGGCGACCCAGCGCAATATCGCCTGGCTGGCAGACAGCGGCGTGCGGGTGATGATGCCGGACGAAGGCGAGATGGCTTGCGGCGAATTCGGCCCCGGCCGCCTTCCCGAACCGCGCGATGTGATCCGCGAGATTGCCGCCATGCTCGATCCGGTGGATGAGCACGAGAAGATCGCTGCCGAACTGCGCCGCTTGGCCGAAGAGGAATTCGAAGAGGACGATGACGGCATTTTCGATCCGCTGCCCAGCCGCGCGGATGACGATGACGATGATGTACCGAAGAGGGCTGGCGGCGGCGGGCTGGGCGGCCTGCTCGGCTCGATCATCCAGCGCTCGGGCTGGAAGGGTGACGGTGATTTCAGCGAAGCCGCGGAAACGGACGATGGGCATATCGGCCCCGACCTGCCCGAACCGGATCCCGATGCCGCGCCCGTCCTGGCCCGTAAGGGCAGCGCGTCTGCCGCCCCGCCGACAGATCGCGAGGCGATCAACCATACCGTCAACGCCCGCCAGTCTGCGCCCCAGCCTTTCGAAGGCGAGGAAGCCGCCGCGCCGGTGGGCGCCCCCGTGCCTGCACTGGCCAAGGCCATGGCCGATCCGCTCGATGGTCAGCCCGCCTTTGACGAGAATCCCGAACATCGCCCGCTTTACGGCAAGCATCTGCTCGTCACTGCTGGCCCGACGCATGAGGCGATCGATCCGGTGCGCTATCTCGCCAACCGTTCATCGGGCAGGCAGGGCTATGCCATTGCCGCCGCTGCTGCGGCTGCCGGTGCCCGCGTCACGCTGGTTTCCGGCCCGGTGCATCTTGAGACGCCGCCGGGCGTGGAACGCATCGACGTGGAAAGCGCCGAGGAAATGCACAAGGCGGTGAAGGATGCGCTGCCGGTCGATTGTGCGATCATGGTTGCCGCCGTGGCGGACTGGCGCACCAAGGATTTCCACGACGAGAAGATCAAGAAGCGCGGCTCTGCCCCGCCGGCGCTGCTGCTTACCGAAAACCCCGATATCCTCGCCATGGTTGCTGCCAGTTCCAAGCGGCCCGACCTGCTGATCGGTTTTGCCGCCGAGACCGAAAAGGTCGTCGAGCATGCGCGCAAGAAGCGCAAGAGCAAGGGCGTGGACTGGATCGTCGCCAATGATGTCTCAGGCCCACCCGGCGAGAGCGTGATGGGCGGCGCGAACAACAAGGTATACATCGTGCGTGAACGTGCGGTCGAGGAATGGGACGAAATGAGCAAGACCGACGTGGCGTGGAAGCTGGTCGAGAGCATTGCCGAACATCTGGAGAAGATCGATGGCTGATCGCGTTCCCGTGCAGATCAAGCGCCTGCCGCACGGCCACGGGCTGGACCTGCCTGCCTACGCAACCGACGGTGCAGCGGGGATGGACGTGGTCTCTGCCGAAAACCTGATCCTGCGCCCCGGCATGCGCGTGGCGGTGGGCACTGGCCTTGCCGTAGCAATCCCGCCCGGTTTCGAAATCCAGGTGCGCCCGCGTTCCGGCCTTGCCCTGAAGCACGGCATCTCCGTTCCCAACACGCCCGGCACGGTCGATTCAGACTATCGCGGCGAGCTGAAAGTCATCCTGATCAACCATTCGGACGACAATTTCACCATCGAGCGCGGCGATCGCATCGCCCAGCTGATCGTCTCCCCCGTCACGCTGGCGGTGTGGGACGAGGTTGACGAGCTGGACGATACCGCGCGGGGTAGCGGCGGTTTCGGATCAACCGGAGGCCACGCGGCGCTTTAGAGGTAGCTCGCCTGGTCAGGTCAGGAGCGAGGCCGAATTGGTGGTGGCGCTGGCGGTGGCATCAAGGGGCCGCTGGGCAGAGTTTGCACGCAACGCTCGAAGCCATCGAGTGCAGCGGAACTTCCGGTCAATGAAACTGCTGCGAATATTCTTCCGTCGGCTCGCAGTTCCACTTCGCGCCCGCGCTTCATCGCTTCAATCAAATGAGTAGGCAGGAAGAAGAGGTGAAGGCCTTCGCGCGAACGTGAGATGCCCATTCGCTCGCGTTGGTTGCCGATTTGCATTTCCACCGAACCCACATCAGGTGCCAGCGCTTGGCCGAGGACGATCTCAAGGATGGGTGCCTCGCCCCGGAATTGAGACAAAGATAAGCGCAGGCCATCATCGCCTTCGGGAGCGAATAATCCACATTCCGGACCCATTCGGCGGATTTCCCATCCGTTCAGTTCCTCGAGGATCTCGACGCCGCGACTGGCTTCAAATTCGCTCTGCGCGCTCGCGGCGATTGGAATGGTCAGGATGGTACACGGCGCAAGCAGCGTGAAAGCCATGCTTCTCTTCACTTGGTTTCCCCGAAACATTGCCTGGATAAAATGGAAGCCGGATCAGCAATTTGTCGCCCTGCCCCGCTACTCTGCAATAGTCACAGCCCCTCCAGCCACTGGCTGAACGGGCCGGAGAAGCTCTCATCGACAGTGCCGATGCTCGCGCCTTCGGTCAGGTGGTTGTGGTCAGCCAGTTCCAGCGTGGTCGGGCAGGTCATTGCACTGCCATCTGCGCACATGGTCGTGACCATCGCGTCGGCGAAGGTGCGGAAGACTTCGGGATCATATTCGGCCCAGACCAGCATCAGCGGGATGTCGATGGCACCCAGCCGCTCGATGGCCGGTGTAGCCGTCTGCAACGAGGCGTCTTCGCCATAGTAGACATGCGGTTCCTCGCCCACCTCCAGCGTGTAATAGGGGCTCATCAGCAGCGCGCCCCTGATGCCGGAGGTGTTGCCGCCGTTGATGCTTTCCGTGGAGATGTAATCCGCCACGATATTGCCGCCGGCGGAATGGCCCCAGATCACGATGTGATCGGGATCGCCGCCGTGCTCGGCGATATTGGCGCGAACCCAGTCCATCGCCGAGGCG
>JAUIJI010000068.1 GCA_030431435.1 Alphaproteobacteria bacterium
AATGATTTCAGCGAACTAAGCTCCAGTGAATTGCCTCCAATTTGCGAATCCAAATCGTGATTTGTGGTCAAATCGGTTGATGCACACCCCGAAAATCGCTTGCAACACAATGATTTTTGACAGGAAATTCTGGCGGCACCGCTGCGTCCGGTTTACTCCCCGATTACCAATTGCGCTAGTGGCATCCAGTGATCCTGGCCGTTCTGTCTCGAGGGCAATTGCCAACCTTGGCCGGTGGAGCGTGAGCAACCCAGCATCTAAAGGTAGCGGGGATGTCAGGTAAGCCACCCCCGCTCCCTTTTCATCGCTGCATATAGTGTCGCACGATATGCTCAGCGTTGGCCAAAGCGGATTGTGCGGCAATCAGAGCTTGCAGCACCTCATTGGCCTCACGTCCTGATGGATAGGGGCCAGGCGGGGGTAGGTTCGCTCGGTCAATTGGTTGGACGTCACGGAACTTCTGGCGCGAGGCAATTTCTCCCACGCGCCCACCGTTTACGCCAAACCAGGCAGCGATATCATGCTGTCGATCCCCGCGAGCCAGCATGGCCTTCACGACCGCTGCGTCTTCTGCGGTGAGGCGAATTCCACTGGATTGGGCTCTTCTTCCCATGGTAGTCTCCTCACGCCGGTTGCGCGAGCTTGAGCAGCTCGGTCTCGAACGCGTCGAGTGCCAAAGAGTATGATCCCTCGTTCTTGCCGATCTTCTGCGGATCGCCCGAGTAGGCTTCGATTATCACGCGATACTTGCGCACGATCGTTGTCAGATTGTCGCGAATGAACTTGGCAGGATCCTTCACCTTCCAAACGACATTGCCTTCATCGTCGGTCGTCATAAGTGCCTTCAGGCCGTACACTAGCGGCATGATGAAGCCGTCAGGGTAGCTGAGCGAACACAACGGCGAATCCGACCCGGCCCATGATCAACCGTTCGGCGGCTAATCTGACTTGTTCCCTCATGATCTCCGGGTCTTCATAAGTGGCGTAGCGCAGTTCGAGGTGTTCCTGCGCGTCGGCTACAGCCGGGTAGGTTAGATTGACGAACAGGGTGTTTGTTTCGGAAACGTAGCGAGCAGCTTTGCCGCCAATGTTCTTTTCTTCGGCTTCTTCCTCGGTGCGCAGAATGATGATGTCAGGCGCGCGCTCGGCGTTCTTGGTGATGTTGGCCTTCTTCGCGCCGGTCTGGTTAAAGATTAGGTCTGTTGGTTCGGCGGACTTCTCAACCTTCGTCTCCGCATTTGGCGAGCCGCTGGTCGGAGCCGCACCTCGGGCGCCACCGTGTTCGACGAGATTGATTCCCTCAGGAGCCAAACGTGGCCCGTGTGACTTCACTCGCAGTTCGTTCAGGAGGTCTTGCAGTTCCTTGCGCAAGTCATCCGTGGAGCCATATGACTGCGGGGCAAGAGAGTTGATGATCTCAGCGAGCCAGTCGGGCCGATGCTCAAATACTAAGCCTGCAAAATCTTCGACCACGAGTTGGCGCTGGTCGCCTTGCGCAAGCTGGATAAATCGACGGTATGCTTCATGCCGCACCGGGAACGTATCGGGCAGTTCGACATGTACCGAGATATGCCGCGCGCCAAACGGGATTCCGAACGCTGGCGCGTCAGCAGCCCACTTCCTGCCCGTCCGCACGTCATACATCTCGCCGCGATAGACGATAGCGGCGGTACTGACGGAAGTCGTAACAGAGCCTGAGATGGACGCATTATGGCCGGTTGTCTTGTAGGCCGGGTCATAGTGGTAGTGAATCTTGTATCCGCCATCGATTTCGACGGTTTCTGACTGACCGAACCTCGGCAACCGGAGTGGGATCGGCTCAAATGGTCTGTTGCCATCGAGTTTGTGGGTCGCCTCTTCAAATGCGACTTCGACGCCTTCGGGGACATGGTAGAAGCGATGATAGAGGCCGGTCGCGATCCATTGCCGATCCTGCTCTGGATCGCCGTCGTAGGGGTCGCGCACGGTGTCCTGATCTTTGCGCTGGCCTAGCAACACAACTTCAGTCCAGTCCTGGTCAAGCGCGTATTCGGCCTCCGCTTCGACCTGCTCGGTAACGCCCACGACAGATGCGCGAGTCCCATCGTCAAACTGAACGAGCAGTTTGCCGTAAACTCCTTCACGCTTTCCCAGTACAACTTGGCTGACCACGCCATCGCGACAGGATCGGTAGCGCATACCTAAATTGTTCGAGGGAAGTGACGCGACCTTGGCACCCATACCGAAGTTACCTTCGAGCGCTATTTCCTTGCCGAGCGATGCTGCAAGGTCGCAGATATGGTCCAAGTCCTCGCTACTCATACCAGGCCCGGTATTCCAAATCGCCAACTTGTCAGCGTCGCCAGTCTCAGCGAGGCGCTTTGCCTTGAAGATGACCTTGCGCGATCCATCGGGAGCCTTACCAGCCGCCTCCAAAGCGTTCATCGTGAGTTCGCGCAGCATCATCGTCTTCGGGCACTGCTCAATTTGCCGCGCGACTGTGAAATCGATGTCGCGAATGGTCAGGGGATCAACTTGGGTAGACGAAACCATCAACGCGCTCCTTACAGCTTGAACTCGCCGCCTTGGCTGGAATTGCTTCCAAAGCGCGTTTCCACTTCGCCAATTGCGTCCCGCAGTGCCTTCACGATCTTCCGGACCTGCCCATCATCGTACGAATAGTTTTGCCTATTCGACAGGTTGCCGATGAGCCGAATCGAGTCAAGCGCGCGATTGACCCGCTTCTCAGCTAATTCCTTGAACTTGCGCTCTTTATCGCTCTTTCCAGCCATGTAATCATCCTACATATCGTATTTATATGTGAAATATGTGGCTTTCAATGCATCTTTTGTCAAATTTTTGCTCGTATATATTAGGAATATGCGCGCCGCATGATCTCTCTTAGAAATGCAACTTTGAGATGCCTATCCGATGGCGACAGGCTTCCCACTCACTAATCATCGGTCCAAGTCGACTGAAGCAGACGGTTTTCAAACTCGGACGTGAGCGACGAGACTTAAATGAAGATCGGAGGCCAGCGGATGCTCGCCTGTCTGATTTGGGCATGGAGAAATTTGGCGGAAGATTCACTCAGGGGTTGGGGAAGGAGATGGCATCCTTTGCATAAGCGGCCCGTTCCAAACTCATAGGCCGGAACACCTCCCAAAAAGATATGCCCGGCCCTTACCCAAACTTGGCCTTGATGACCTTGCCTCCCGCCCTGAGCTCATCGAGGTGGTCGCTCCACCACTGGGCCATGCGCACCCGCTCGTCCCAGTGTTTGCCGCGATGGTAGATGCCGCGCACCGCATTGCTGTCGCCATGTGCCAGGGCACGCTCAATCGCATCAGGATTCCACAGGCCACATTCATTCAGAAGCGTTGACGCTGTCGCGCGCAGACCGTGAGCGGTGACCTCTTCCTTTGAAAAGCCCATACGTCGGAAAGCAGCATTCAGAGTGTTCTCGCTCATGGGGCGCTTCGAGCTTCTGGCAGACGGGAACACGTATCCCTCATAGCCGAGCAATTCGGCCAGGTCGGTGAGATAGCCCACAACCTGCTTCGATAGCGGGACCGCGTGTGGACGGCGCGCTTTCATCTTCCCGGCTGGAATCTTCCAGACACCGTCGATCAGGTCGAACTCGTGCCATTCGGCGTGCCTGAGTTCACCGGGCCGCACGAACACATGCGGAGCGATCTGCAAGGCGGACTTCGTGACAATGTAACCGGTGTAGTCATCGATGGCGCGCAGCAGCCCGCCCAGCTCGCTTGGCTCAAGTATCGCCGCGTAGTGTGTCGCTCTCGGCGTTACGAAGGCGCCTTTCAGCATGCTGGTCGGATCGGCCTTGCAGCGGGTGGTTGCGACGCCGTAGCGAAACACCCGGCCTGCAAAGGATCGGCACTTCTTGGCAGTCTCGTGCTTGCCGGTGGCTTCCAGCCGTTTGAGCGGGGCGAGCACCTCGAATGGCTCGATATCGTTGATGGGTCGGTTGCCGATGGCAGGTGCCAGCTGATCGAGAAAGTAGTTGGCCTTCATGATCGTGGCTTCGGCACGACCGTTCTGGACCATGAATTGTTCGATGTATTCGCGCGCGACCGTCTCAAAAGTCTGCGCGGTGAGAAACTCCTCGCGAATCTTCCGCTTGCGCTTCTCCAGGGCTGGATCGCCGCCGGATGCGACAGCCTGCCGCGCCTCGTAGGTGGCATCGCGCGCTTGTTTGAGGCTGACTTCGGGATAGCTGCCGATCGAGAGCTTCTTCTCGATCTTCCCGATCCGGTATCGGAATCGCCAAAGCTTACTGCCAGCGGGCGTGACCTCAACGTAAAGGCCGCGCTGGTCAGCAACCTTGTATGGCTTGTCTTTTGTCTTGAGGGCGCGAAGCCGAGTTTCGGTCAGAGGCATGTGCGGGCCTTTTCCCAATGTGGTTTTCGCAAAGGCCCGCAAAAGGCCCGCAAAAAAACCGGGAACCCCCGAGATTTCGCGGGACGTTCCGGAACGATCCAAGGGCCAAATCCCTAGGATTTCTGCGGGTTTTATAGATTATTTGGGAGAACGTGAGAAGAACAAATGGTGCCCAGAAGAGGACTCGAACCTCCACGCCCTTGCGAGCGCCGCCACCTGAAGACGGTGCGTCTACCAATTCCGCCATCTGGGCACACATTGCCGCGCGGTCATCCTTGTCCGTGCAGCCGGTAGGGGCGCGCCACTAGCTGCTGCAGGGCGATCTTGTCAACGCGATAATGGCAGTTGCGCGATTATTCCTCTATCATCCGGGGCGGACACGCACACTTGCCCATTGCCCGGTGGCGCGCCGGTGTGCATAGGGCGCTCGACACATCCTTTGGCAAGCGACGGACGCGGGACAGATGGCAGATAGCAAGACGCTCGAAAACAAGCTGGTGGTGCTGGTTGGCGGCAGCGGTTTCGTGGGCCGGCATGTGGCGCAGGACTTGCTCGATCGCGGCGCGCGGCTGCGGATCGTCTCGCGCAATCCCGATGCCGCGCGGCGCCTGAAGCCTCTCGCCAACCTTGGCCAGATGCAGCTGGCGCGTTGCGACGTGAAAAAGCCCGAAAGCCTGCGCGCGTGCCTGCAAGGGGCAGATGCCGTGGTCTATATGGTCGGCACATTCGGCAAGGACGCACAGGCACTGCAGGCAGATGGCGCGCGGATCGCGGCGGAGCAGGCGGCCAGCCAGGGCGCGCATTCCTTTATCTACCTGTCCAGCATGGCTGCCGATGCTGACAGCGAAGGCCTTTATGCCAGCACCAAGGCCGAAGGCGAGCAGCTGGTGCTGGATGCCTTCCCCAAGGCGACGATCCTGCGCCCCTCGATCATCTTTGGCGAGGACGACGAGTTCATCAACATGTTCGCCGGGCTGGTTTCCAGCCTGCCCGCGCTGCCGGTGTTCGGCCCCGATGCGCAGCTGCAGCCTGTCTGGGTCGACGATGTGGCAGAAGCGGTAGGCGAGGCTTTGTGCGATCCGGGCCAGCACGGCGGCAAGACCTATGAGCTTGCCGGTCCCGACGTGCTGACCATGATGGAGCTTCACGAGGAAATCGCCGAGGCGCAAGGCCGTTCGCGCAGCTTCATCCCCGTGCCTGATACCCTGAGCGGCATTTTCGCCGCCCTGCCCGGCACACCGATGTCGAGTGATCAGTGGAACATGCTCAAGGCCGGCAGCGTCAGCGATGGCAAGCTGCCGGGGATTGCCAGGCTGGGCATTACGCCCAAACCGCTGTCACTGTTCCTTGACCGGTGGATGACGCGCTATCGCAAGCACGGGCGTTTCACTGCCGAAAAGGCCTGAAGCTATTCGGCAAGCAGGCCTGCGTCGCGGAGTTCTGCTTCCTCGCGTGCATCCTCGATACGGCGCAATTCCTCCGACACGCGGCCAATCTTGCGCGCGGCCGGCAGGTTGGGGATCGAATCATAGACCGCCGTCAGATAGGCACGATCAAAATCGGTCAGCGTTTCGGGCCAGGGACCGCTTGAATTGAACAGGCCGAGGATGCTGGAGATATCGAGATCATCACCCGGATCGGTGCGCACCAGCCCGCGCATGGTGGCATAGTCTGCCAGCTGCATCAGGCTCATGCCGCGCGCCGCATCGCGATCGATGATCACCCAGACCATTTCGATATCGCGGCGGATGGTGGTGTAGATTTTCGAATGTGCCATCTCCGCGCGCATGCTGGGCGGGTTGACGAGATTGCGACCACGACCAATGCGCATGCCATCCCGGCTGGCAGGCTGGACATCGGTCCAAACCCGCACCGGCCCGGGCTCGAGCATTTCGCGCTTTTCGACTGACGAAAGGTACTGGAACCGCCGCGGGCTTTCATCGATCATGCGTTCGAGCATGGCCTGCCCGTCATCAACGAAAGCGACGATGAAATTGGGATTGCAGCCATCATCCTGCACCCGCATGTCCACGAAACGCGCATTCTCGCGGATGCGGTCGATCATCAGGCCCGCCGTATCGGCAGTAAGCCCGGCAATACCGGGACATAGCGGCTGTTCGAAGCGGGCGAGCGGCACGTCATAGATGTTGTCGGACACGGCGATGGCTCGGGCTTGCCGACGAACTTCGCTGCGGCTGGCTTCGCGCGCCTCGCCGGTTACGATGATCTGGTCCTGCTCGGCGCGCTGGAGCCGCTCCTCGCGCACTTCGCGCCCGCTCTCATTGGCATAATCCTGCGCCATGGCAGGTATTGCCGATGTGCCTGCAAGCAGCAGCGACACGCAAAGTCCGGCAAAAATCCTCATCATGTTGATCCCATAGTCCCAGGAGCGCGGGCGACAGGAATAAGGCGTTCGCAGCGTGCTGCCAGCAGGCACAATGTATCACTTTGTCGCGCTAATCATGCGCCCGACGAATGGTCTGCCTTCAGTTTCGCGAGGCAACGCCCTCCAGCCCTTCCAGGCGGGTGGATGCCGGAACGTTGGGTATCGCCGAATAGAGACGTTCGAGATAGGTCATGTCGAACGCTGTCAGCCCTTCTGGCGCGCTTTCGGTATCGAACAGCTGCTGGATCGAGGCGACGCCATCGGCAGTAGCGGGGACATGGTCAGCCAGGCCGTGCAGCGTTGCATAATCCGCCAGCTGGGTCAGCGAGCGGCCTTCGATGGCATCACGGTCAATCAACACCATCGCGGCAGTGATATCCTCCCGCGTGGGGGTGTATATCTTGGAATGGGCAGACCACATGGCGGCCTGCGGCAAGGCAACCAGGTTTTCGCGCCGACCGATCCACAATCCGTCCCGCGTGCGCGTTTCGGTGGTGATCCACGCGCGGGTCGGGCCGGTTTGTGCCAGCAGCGCACGCTTTTCCGATTCGTCCATGGATTCGAACATCCAGCCCCGTTCGCGGCTGAGGCGCTGGAGGTAATCCTGCCCATCGCCCAGGAAGGCGACGATCATGTTGGCCTTGCAATCATCTGCAGGCGCGGTGCGCAGGCCCAGCCGCTCGGCGTTCTCGCGAATGCGGGCGACGACGGCTGCAGCATAATCGGCCTGCATGCCGATCACACCCGGACAAAGGCGTTCCTCGAAACGGGCCAGCGGCTGGTCGTCGATGCCATCGGCAACGGCAGGACTGGCGGTGATGGCGGCAGCAAGGGCAGCAAGGCCTGCAATGCTGCTACGGAAGATGGTTTTCATGGCTCTCATGACTCCAGACTATTGCCCCGGATCACATACCCCTCGATTCTCTCTTAGCATGAATTGCAGCCAATGTCGCAATCTGGCCTGATGGCCGTGGTAGCATAGCCATCTGGGGGGAAATGAAACGCGGGGTTATCCCTGCGGCACATTTGCGTTAGAGGGGCCGCCAGAGATGAGATGGGCGCGATTCTGACAAGCGCCGAGCAGGAGTATCCAATGTCCAAGAATGTCCTTGAGAAGCTCGCTGAAACCAATCCGGAATGCGAAATCTGGTGGGACAGCTCGCCGCTGATCTACCCCAGCTGGAAAGAAGAGGTCCTCGCCTCTGCGCCCGAAGGCAAGAAGGACAGCTGGCAGGGCCAGCTTGACCGCCTGTTCGATCAGGACACGGTGAACGCCACCGGCGAAATGGGCTTCCGCGGCGTGACCACCAACCCGCCGCTCTCGCTTCAGGCGATCGAGCTTGATCCGGCTGGCTGGACCAAGATCATCAAGGACATTGCCGCCGCCAACCCGGGCCTGGGCGTGGAAGGCGTTTACTGGAAGACCTACCTCCACCTCGTGAAGCTGGGTGCCGATGCGATCAAGCCGGTCTATGACAAGTCCGGCGGCAAGTACGGCATGCTTTCGGGCCAGGTCGATCCGCGCTTCGTGACCGATTACAACGCCATGCTCGAACAGGGCCTGTCGATTGCCGCCATGGGCGACAACGTGATGGTCAAGATCCCCGGCTCCAAGGAAGGCTATGAGGTGATCGAGGAACTGACCGCGCGCGGCATTTCCACCAACAACACCACCAGCTTCACCGTCAGCCAGTACATGCGCTGCATGGCAGCCGTGACCGCTGGCCTGCAGCGCGCCCGCGCTGCCGGTGTGGACCTGTCCAAATGGCGCAGCGTCATCACCCACATGTCCAGCCGCCTTGGCGAAAAGGGTGACTGGCAGAAGGAAGCCAAGCTGCGCGGCATCGACCTGTCGCTGGACGAGATCCGCGACGGCGAGGAAGCCGTGCTCAAGCGCGCCTATCACTGGGGCAAGGACAACAACCACCCGTCCAAGATGCTGCAGTGCTCGATGCGCGTGGAAAAGGACAAGGACGGCAAGACCGTGTCGCGCCACATTGAGGATTTTGCCGGTGGCGACTTCGTCTACACCTGCCCGCCGAGCTACATCCACGGCCTGATGAAGGTCGAGGACGAGATCGCGGACATGGATCCCAACGCGATCAACCGTCCGCCGAACCCGGCCAGCCTGGAAAAGCTGATGAAGCTGCCAAGCTTCCGCGCGGCTTACGAATTCGAAGGCCAGAAGCCGGTCGAATTCGCCCGCTACGGCGCCTTCCAGGCCACCGCGACCGAATTCGCAGCAGCCACCCGCCAGACGGTCGACTTCGTGCGCATGGTGGTCGAAGGCTGATCCTTCTTCCCGATGGAATAGGAAAGGGCCGGCCATTGAGCCGGCCCTTTTTCGTTGGCGGCATCATCGGAACCTCGCGCACTGCCAGCCCGTTGCCTTAAGGCAAAGGAGGCTCGCATGAGCGATCAACACAAGCATTCAAGCCACGGCAATTGGCGCACATTCTTCGCCATGATCGCGACCTCGATCGTGACGATGTTCGTGCTCAAATATTCCAATCTCTGGCAAGTGTCGGACGCATGGTTCAGCCAGACACGCATGTGGATGGCGTTGATGATGGGCATGGCGATGATCGTCATCATGCTCGGCTTCATGTGGGGCATGTACAAGTCGCTCAAGACCAAGGTTGGCGTGATGATCGCCGCCCTGCTCGGCTTCGGCCTGTTCCTGTTCCTGGCGCGCAGCCAGAGCACGGTGGACGACGAGGCGTGGATGAGCGCGATGATCCCGCATCACTCGATCGCCGTGCTCACCAGCGCCCGCGCGGACATCAGCGATCCGCGCGTTCGATCCCTGGCAGACGATATTATCGAGGCGCAGGTGAAGGAAATCGCCGCGATGGAGATGCTGCTGGCCGACATTGAGCAAAATGGCGAAATGGGCGACGGGACGCCGCTGCCACCGCGGACGACCGAACTGACACCGCAGTTGCGCGAAGAAGCCCGTGCAATGGCCGACCGCGCGCTGGCTGCTGCGGACTAGGCTGCTAGCGCCGCTTGCGTTCGAACAGGTCGACCAGCTCGTTGAACTTGATGCGCTGCTCTTCGGCATCGCCGCTGGCGATGGCTTCGGCCACGCAGCAGGCGGCGTGCTGTTTCAGCACTTCGCTTTCAGCCTTGGCGAGCGCGGATTTCACGGCCTGGATCTGGGTGAGGATATCGATGCAATAGCGGTCCTCCTCCACCATCTGCGCAATTCCGCGCACCTGCCCCTCTATCCGCTTCAGGCGGTTGCGGATCGCTGCATTCCCTTCTGCCATCGGCCCGTCGCTTCCCTCTTGAAATACCCTATGGGGGTATATTAGATGCGCAGCATCCGAGATTCAAGCAGGCACTGGATACCATGCTTTCACGCAGGAACCTGATCCGGTCGAGCGCTGGCATTGCCGCACTCACCGCGCTTCCCATGCCCACCTGGGCCAGCGGCGTGCCGCACGCACGCAAGGGGCATGACGAATTGTCCGGAGAGGACATCCACCTCACCATCGATCGCACCCATTTCGAAACCGGCGGCAGGTCAGGCCATGCCGTGACGGTCAACGGCACCATCCCCGGCCCGCTGATCCGCCTGCGCGAAGGGCAGGACGTGCGGCTGCATGTCACCAACAATCTGGACGAGGACAGCTCGATCCACTGGCACGGCCTGCTGCTGCCCTTCCAGTATGACGGCGTGCCCGGCATCAGCTTCCCCGGCATCCGCCCGGGCGAAACCTTCACCTATCGCTTCCCGGTCCGGCAGGCAGGTACATACTGGTGGCATTCGCACTCCGGCTTGCAGGAACAGATGGGGCAATACGGCCCGATCATCATCCAACCGGCAATGGACCATGACGCGCATCGCGGCGCGGCGTGGGACCGCGACCATGTGCTGCTGCTGAGCGAGTTCACGCCGATGCATGGCCACGAGATCATGCGCAAGCTGAAGGTTGGCGAACATTACTTCAACCGCCAGATGATGACCGCAACCGATGGCGACATGTCGCTGGACGACCGGCTGATGTGGGGCGGGATGCGGATGAACCCGCGCGATATCGCGGACGTGACGGGCGCGGAATATACCTACCTCGTCAACGGCCATGGCCCGGCGGACGATCTGCGGCTGATGTTCGACGCGGGCGAGTGCGTGCGCCTCAGGGTGATCAACGGCAGCGCGATGACCTTCTTCAACCTGCGCATCCCCGGCACCGAAATGCTGGTGGTGCAGGCGGACGGGCAAAACGTCGATCCGGTGCCGGTGGAGGAATTCCAGATCGGCGTGGCCGAAACCTATGACGTGATCGTGCAGCCTTCCGATGGCGCGCATTGCATCGTGGCCGAAGCGATGGACCGGTCAGGCATGGGCGTGGCCACGCTGACCAGCCAGCCTTCCGCCCGCGTCGAGCCCCCGCCGCTGCGTGAGCCCGTTACCCTCACCATGACCGACATGGGCATGGGCGGGGTGGTTCGCGGAGAGGCTCATTCGATGAACCACGTGATGGACCATTCCATGCGTGAGACTGGCCTGCTGCCGGACAGTGTCGCCACAGGGCCGGGGGTGGACATGGTATCCGCCATGCCGGTGGACCGGATGGATTACCCAGGCCTCGGCCTCGACAATGTCAGCCACCGCGTGCTGCGCTATACCGATCTGAAAGCCGCGAATGCCAATCCACTGCGCGCGCCGGAGCGGGAACTGCAAATCCACCTTACCGGCAATATGGAACGCTACATGTGGTCATTCGACGGCCGCAAGTTCACCGCCGTCACAGATGACCCGATCCGCTTCGGCTTTGACGAGCGGGTGCGGGTGACGCTGGTGAATGACACGATGATGGCGCACCCGATCCACCTTCACGGCCATTTCTTCGAACTGGTGAACGGCGCGGACGATCGCCACCAGCCGCTGAAGCACACGCTGATCGTGCAGCCCGGAAGCAAGGCGACGTTCGACCTGACAGCGAACGAACCCGGCGACTGGGCCTTCCACTGCCACCTGCTCTATCACATGCATGCCGGCATGATGCAGGTCGTGACGGTGAGGCCGCTGGCATGATGCGCGTAGCCCTTGCCTTGCCGCTCTTGGCCCTCGCGGCTCCGCTCGCTGCGCAGGACCATGACCATTCTCAGATGGACCATGCGCAGATGGACCACGCCGAAATGGATCACGGCGCAATGGACCATAGAGAGATGGACCATCCCGCCATGGGTCACGAAATGCCCGATCCGGTAAAAAATGCCGCGCAGCCCGCCCGCGCGTTCGAAGGGCCGGACCATGCGGCCGATGCCATCTGGGGCTCCGACAGGATGGAACCCGCCCGCGAAAAGCTTGCCAAGGAAAACGGCGGGATGCGCACCGGCATGGTGCTGGTCGAACGCCTCGAAGCGCGGGTGCACAGCGGCGAGGATGCCTATCTGTGGGACGCGCAGGCCTTCTGGGGCGGTGATATCGATCGTTTCGTGCTGAAGTCCGAAGGTGAAGGCGGCTTTGACAATGGCCACATCGAAGATGCCGAAGTGCAGGCGCTGTGGAGCCATGCCATCGGCCCGTGGTTCGACCTGCAGGCCGGTGCGCGGCTGGACCTTGAACCGGAAACCCGCAGCCACCTTGTTCTTGGGCTACAGGGCCTTGCGCCTTACATGTGGCACGTTGATGCCGCCGCCTTCCTCTCCGATCGCGGAGACCTGACCGCGCGGATCGAAGCCGAGTACGACCAGAAGATCACCCAGCGCCTGATCCTCCAGCCGCGGGTGGAAGCGGTGTTATCGGCACAGGACATTCCCGAGCGCGACACCGGCTCCGGCCTTGTGAAGCTGGAGGCGGGCATGCGCCTGCGTTACGAAATCGAGCGCGAGTTTGCGCCCTATATCGGTGTGGGCTGGGAGCAGAAACTGGGCGAGACGCGCCGCATCGCTCGCAGCAATGGCGAGGATCCGTCGTCCGTCCGTGTGTTGCTGGGCATCCGCGCCTGGTTCTAGGGAACCCGCGCGAATGCCTGCAAATCAATCCGCCCAGTAGAGCCGGTTGGGATTGGTCACGAGCAGCTTTTCCTGCAGCTCGGCCGTGGGCGCGATGCGCGGGATCATGTCGACGATGTGGCCATCATCGGGGATCTCGTCCGCCATATTGGGGTGCGGCCAGTCGGTGCCCCAGATCACCCGGTCCTGGTAATCTTCCACCAGCGGTCCGACGGCATCGGCAAAGGCGTTCCACGGATCGCCGCCGCCGCCTTCCTTGATCGCATCGAGGCGATCCGGACAAGTGGGCTTGAACCAGATGTCATCGCGTGAATCGAGGAAATTACGGAAGGCCTTCATGTCCGCGCCATTGGGGCCCTGCGTCACGTCCGGTCGGCCCATGTGGTCGATCACCAGAGGAACCGGGATCGCGTCCATGAAGGGGCGCAGTTCCTCGAGGATATCGGCCTCGAAATAGATCACCACGTGCCAGCCCTTTGGCAGCCGCTTGCTGACTTCGAGGAACTTGTCCTTGGGGGCATTGTCGACGAGGCGCTTCAGGAAGTTGAAGCGGATGCCGCGCATGCCGCCTTCGTGCAGCTTGTAGAGGTCCTCCTCAGGTAGATCGGGATCCACCACGGCCACGCCGCGCGCCTTGCCGGCAGACGCGGCAATGGCATGCAGCGTCGCGGCATTGTCCGTGCCGTGGCAGCTGGCCTGCACGATCACGTTCTTCTCGAATCCGAGATGGTCGCGCAGCGCGAACAGCTTTTCCGGCCCTGCATCTTCGGGCAGGTACTTGGCCTTGGCGCTGAAGGGGAATTCGGCCATCGGCCCAAACACGTGGCAATGCGCGTCCACCGCGCCCGGCGGCGGGGTATAGCTCGGCTTGCTGGGGTTTGCGTGCCACGATGTGATGCGATCTGTCATGCGAAAACTATTCCTTCCATCAGCTTGCGCGCGGTGCGCAGCAGGGCCGCGCTTTCCACTTCGCCGCTGTCATTCATGGCGAGCACGCAGGTCATCTCGCCTGTGGGATGCTCAACGCTCAAGGTCTTCTTCCTGCCTTCGGGAATGTTCGCCACTTCCGAGGCGGGCGATCCTTCGACAAGGCAAGCCGTCGCCACTGTCACCGCCGCGAGAACGCCGATGCTGGCATGGGCGCGCTTGGGGATGAAGCTGCGGGTGCACACGGCCCCGCCATCCTTGGGCGGCGAAACCAGCGTCATCTTGGGCACGGACTTTTCGGACACGTCACCAAGATTCATCAACGGTCCGGCAGCAAGGCGGATCGCCTCGATCTTTGCGCGGACATCGGCAAAGCCTTCGGCTTCCATTTCCTCACGCGTTTCATAGCCGCTCGCGCCAAGGTCTTCCGCCTTCATCACGATGCAGGGCATGCCGTTGTCGATCAGCGTGCAGCGCACGCCCTCGATCTCGTCAAAGGGATTGCCGGTGGGCAGCAGGGAGCCGCAGCTGGAACCGGCGGTATCGCGGAATTCGACGGGGATCGGCGAGTGGGTTCCCGGCACGCCATCGATGCGCGCATCGCCCGCGTAGTTCACATCGCGGCGGCCGATTTCGTCCACCGGCGTTTCCACCGTGGCGATGGCAACCTGGCCGGTGTTTTCCATGTAGATGGCCACGCGAGTCTCGTCGCCCGAAGGCTCCACCAGACCGCGCTCGATGGCGAAGGGGCCGACCCCTGCAAGGATATTGCCGCAGTTCTGCGCATCAGTGACGATCGGCTCGTCAACGAAGACCTGCAGGAACAGGTAATCGACATCGATCCCGGGCCGCTCGCTTTTCTTCACGACCGCCACCTTGCTGGTCAGCGGGTCCGCCCCGCCCATGCCGTCGATCTGGCGCGGATCGGGGCTGCCCATGACGCCCAGCAGGAACTGGCCGCGCTCATCTTCATTGGCGGGAAGGTCTGACGCGAGGAAATAGCCGCCTTTCGACGTGCCCCCGCGCATCCACATGACCGGTGCCTGGTTCATGTCAGACCCACTTCAGCCCCATGTCGGTGAGCTTCTGGCGGAAGCCGTACATGTCGAGGCCGAGCACGCCGTCTGCCAGCTTCTGGCGCTTTTCTTCCTCGTTGGCTTCGCGCGCCTGTGCCTTTTTCAGCACGTCCTCGGCGTTCTCGCGCTTCACCACGCACACGCCGTCATCATCGGCCACGATAATGTCACCTGCGCGGATGAAGGCACCGGCGCAGACCACATCGACATTCACGCTGCCGAGCGAGGCCTTGATCGTGCCTTGCGCGAACACGCGCTTGGCCCAGACGGGGAACTGCATCTCGGTCAGGTCGCGCACGTCGCGGATACCGGCATCGATGATCAGGCCCTTCACGCCGCGTGCCTGCGCGGAAGTGGCCAGCAGGTCCCCGAAATAGCCGTCTTCGCAAGGCGAGGTCGGCGCGATCACGAGGATGTCGCCATCCTGGCACTGCTCGATCGCGGCGTGGACCATGTAATTGTCCCCGGGAGGCACGGAGATCGTCACCGCCGAAGCGCCCACGCGCATGCCGGAATAGATCGGGCGCATGTAGCTGGCGAGCAGGCCCTTGCGGCCCTGTGCCTCGTGCACGGTGGCAACACCGCAGGCACCCAGCGCCTCGACAACTTCCTTGTCAGCACGTTCGATGTTCTGGACGACGATACCGGTCATTCACGAGTCTCCTGCTTCATTATTGCGCGCTCCGGTTGCGCGTGTGGGCGCACTTCGTCAAGACCGGTGTCGATGCCGCGAGGCCGCCATGGCTGGCAAACTTGTAAGCAATACTTACATTATGTAGATCGCGCCCAGACAAGGATGCCCGTAGAAGAATGACTGACTCGCAAACCCCTCTTACCGCCCCGCGCGTGGGCCTGATCGGCTTCGGCGAAGCCGGGGCCACCTTTGCGCGCGCCGGAGGCTGGGAAGAGAGCGCCGCCGCATGGGACATTTCGCCTGCCCGCAAGCAAGCGATGGATGATTGCGGCGTGATCGCGGCTGGCTCTGCGGCTGAAGCGCTCGACGGTGTGCAAGTCGTGCTCTCGCTCGTTACCGCGGACCAGGCCGTTCCCGCTGCCGAAGCTTATGCGCAGCACATGCCCAAAGGCGCGATCTGGTGCGACATGAATTCCGTTGCGCCCGACACCAAGCGCGCAGCCGCCAAGGCCGTGGAAGCTGCTGGCGGGCGCTATGTCGATGTGGCGGTGATGGCCCCCGTCGATCCTGCGAGACTCAACGTGCCGCTGCTGTTTGCAGGAAGCGATGCGCACGAAGCGATGATGATGCTGCGCGCACTCGGCTTTGCCAAGCCCCGCGTGGTCGGCACCGAGATCGGCCAGGCCAGCGCGATCAAGCTGTGCCGCTCGATCATGGTCAAGGGCCTCGAGGCGCTGACCGCCGAGATGGTGATGTCCGCCTCGCAAGCCGGCGTGCTTGACGAGGTGCTCTCATCGCTCGATGCATCGGAGAAGCACATCAGCTGGCGCGAACGCGCGGATTACAACCTTGACCGCATGCTGCTCCATGGTCGCCGCCGCTCGGCGGAGATGTCCGAAGCGTGCGAAATGATCCGTCATCTTGGCATTTCGCCCATGATGTCCGAAAATACCGTCAACTGGCAGGAGGGACTCGGTGAGCTGGGTGTTGACCCGCTGCCCGAAGGCCTCGAAGGCAAGATCGCGGCGATCACGAGTTCGCCGCACTACAAGGGAGATATCTGACCCAATGTCGCTGATCATCGATTGTCATGGCCATTACACCGTGCTCCCCAAGGGGCATGACGCATGGCGCGAGGCGCAGAAGGAAGCCTACAAGAACGGCACCGAATGCCCGCCCTACCCCGAGATTTCCGACGAGGAGATCATCGAGACGATCGAGGCCAACCAGCTCAAGTTGATCAAGGAGCGCGGCGCGGACTTCACCATCTTAAGCCCGCGCGCGTCCGCCATGGCCCCGCATGTGGGCGACCAGGCCGTGGCATCCGAATGGGCGCGCCGCTGCAACGATCTGATCTACCGCGTCACCCAGCTGTTTCCCGAT
>JAUIJI010000069.1 GCA_030431435.1 Alphaproteobacteria bacterium
CTGGCGCGCGTCTATGGCACATCCTCACCGGGGCGCATCCGCCGCCTGCTGGAACACCTCGAAAAGACCGGGCTGGTCGTTGTGCGCGAGGATTTCGGCGGCGAACGCTCGATCAGCGTGCCGGGGCTGGAGGAATTCGCGGGCTAGAGCACTTTCCGACCATTCTGGGGCGCCCTGACGGAGCCGATTTTGGCCCAGCGCAAGGAGAGAGGAGGGAGCCATGCCGACGCATAGGGACCGACGATCGACGCCGCGATGGGCCAAAAGCGGCCCGCCCCTGCGGGGTCGCGTCAGGAAACCCGCTGGCTTCGTCGTGACGCTTGCCCGGGGGCCGACAGGCCCGCGCTGCGCGCCACTCCTACCCAGCGGGTTTCCTGATGCGATCAGGGTGATCCAGAATGGTCGGAAAGTGCTCTAATCGCCCTGCACATCCTTCCAGCTGAGGCGGTCCATGTGCAGGGGGCTGTCAGTCTTCACATATTCGCCCGCGGCATAGGTGCGACCCACCAGCTTCATCGCCGGATTGTCGATGCGCAGCTTGCCGTCTTCCTCTCCCACGAAGGCATCGCCGATATGCGCGACGAGCACTTCACCGATGACGATGGCCGAATGAGGACCGGTTTCGACCAGCTTCCACACCCGACACTCAAAGTTCACCGGCGCGCCCGCGATCAGCGGCGCGTTGACCTGCGCAGCATCCAGCGCTTCAAGCCCCGCCAGCGCCAGCTCGTCTGTTCCGGCAGGCGCATCGGCGGCGGTGACGTTCATCGCCTCTGCCTGCGCCTCGCCCACCAGTGCCACCGCGAACTCGCCCGAGGCACGGATATTGGCGAGGCTGTCCTTCTCTTCCTCCCCTTCACGCTGGCCATCTGCCGCCATGCCGATGGCGACCAGTGGCGGCGAACCGCCCATGGCGTTGAAGAAGGAATAGGGCGCGGCGTTGTTGCGGCCTTGCGCATCCCTCGTGAGCACCCATGCGATGGGGCGTGGGGTTATGGTGTTGACCAGCAGCTTGTAGCGCGTGGCGGGATCGAGTTCGTTCATCGCGAATTGCATTGAACAAGGCTAGAAACCTTGCCTGCCCGGGGCAATGCTGCAAGCCTGCCCGAACTGAAGGAGAACACCCTTTATGCGCATCGGCTGCCCGCGAGAGATCAAGAACCGCGAATATCGCGTCGGCCTGACGCCGGAAAGCGCCAAGGAACTGGTGAGCCACGGCCACGAGGTGTGGATCGAGAGCGGCGCTGGGTTGGGCATTGGCGCAACCGATGCCGAATATACCGCCAGCGGCGCGCGCATCGTGGACGGCCCCGGCCCGATTCTCGCCGAGTGCGACATGGTGGTGAAGGTGAAGGAACCGCAGGCAGAGGAACGCGCGCAATTGCGCGAAGGGCAGATCCTCTACACCTATCTCCACCTCGCGCCTGACCCTGAGCAGACGGCTGACCTTGTGAAATCGGGCGTGGTCGGCATTGCCTATGAAACCGTCACCGGGGCGGGCGGATCGCTGCCGCTGCTGAAGCCGATGAGCCAAGTGGCAGGCCGCATGTCGATCCACGCCGGGGCGAACGCGCTGGAGAAGGTCCACGGCGGGCGCGGAGTGCTGATCGGCGGGGTGCCCGGCGTGATGCCTGCCAATGTTGTCATCATCGGTGGCGGGGTGGTGGGCTTCAACGCCGCGCAGATGTCTGCCGGGATGGGCGGGCAGACCACCATCCTCGACCGCAATCCCGAAGTGCTGGAAAAGGTGGGTACCCATTTCGAGAGCCGCGCCAACACCCGCTTTTCGAACGAGGCGAACCTGCTCGACGCGGTAAGCAAGGCCGACCTGGTGATCGGCGCGGTGCTGATCCCCGGCGCCGCTGCGCCCAAGCTGGTGACGCGGGCAATGCTGAAAGAGATGAAGCCCGGCGCGGTACTGGTGGATGTCGCCATCGATCAGGGCGGCTGCTTTGAAACGAGCCGCGCCACCACCCATGACGACCCCACCTATATCGTGGATGACATCGTGCATTATTGTGTCGCCAACATGCCCGGCGCGGTGGCGCGCACCAGCACCTATGCGCTCAACAATGTCACCCTGCCGCATGCCCTGCGCATTGCCGACATGGGCTGGCGCGAGGCGATGCGCGCCGATCCGCACCTCGCACAGGGGCTGAATGTCTGCCACGGCAAGGTCACTTTCCCGGCCGTGGCACAGGAGCTGGGATACGAATTGGCCGATATCGGGGAGATTCTTGGCTGAATCGGACGTGGCCCTAAACCGGCCCTAAACCATTTGCCGCTACTACAGTCGTATGACTTGTGGGGGAACTTGGGGCCTGTTCCTGCGAATGGCCGTTTTGGCGCTGGCGTTCCTGACGCCCGCGAAAGGCTGGGCTGCCGAAACGGCAGCTGCGCCGCTCGTGGTGCGCGAACATTGCATCGCCGCCTCCGACCTTGCGCAATCGCCCATGGCCGCCATCGCCAGTGCCGGGAACTGGCGTTGCGACGGCGCCGGCCATTCCCTCGTTCCCGAACGCACCATCATGCGCTTCTCGCTCGGCGCGGACCGGGAACGGCTGCAATATTTCATCAGCCGCCGCAGCCCGATCGGCGAAATACACATCCTCGCAGAGGATGCCGGTGGCGAGCTGCGCGGAAGCAGCTTCGTCCCTGCGCATATGGGCGTGGCCCGGGCGGGTACCTTCCTGAAGATCCCCCTTCCCGAGATCAACGCGGACACGCAGGCGATCTATGCCGTCATGGACGAGCCGACCCATGTCATGACGCTGCAGAAAGCGCAGCTGGCGCAGTTCGATCCCGGCGAATTGCCCGATGGCAGGACGCTGATGACCCTGCTGGCGATCCTGTGCGGCATGCTGCTGATGCCGATGGTGCTGAACGCCGCCTTTTTCCGTATCCTGCGCGAGCCCTTCGTCCTGTGGCATACGGCGATGGCCGTCTCGCTCGTCCTGACGATCCTGTTCAACTCCGGCCTCGTCATACAGCTTTTTGAGGTTTCCGGTCCGCAGATCAGCTACATGTCGGTGCTTGCACTGGGACTGGCGATCACTTCCGGGGCGATGTTCGCCCACAGCTTCATCGAAGAGGACCGGCTGCACCCTGCCTTGCGCCGCGCCCTGCCATGGGCAGCGATGTGGTCGCTGGTCGTGTCCTATATTCACGCCAACTTCCCCTTCGCAGGCCGGGTCTGGCAGACCGATGCCTATTACCTCGCCTATCTGCCCGTGCTGCTGCTGTTCGGCGCGGTGCTGGTGGATGCCTTGCGCCGCGGCAGCGTTTCTGCCCGCTTCCAGGCGATCGGCTGGGCGCCCCTGCTGCTGGTCGGGCTGGTGCGCCAGGTATCGCAATTCACGCCAATCATGGAACCGACAGACGCCATGCTGCTGTTCTATGTCGGCTGCGTGTTCGAAGTTGTCGCCACCACTTTCGGCGTGACCGACCGGTTCATGGCGTTGAAGCACCAGCGCGACAAGGCGCGGACCGAAGCACAGATGCTCGAGCACCTGTCCGAGCGCGATTCGCTGACCGGCCTCTATAACCGGCGCGTGATCGAAGAGCGTTTCGAGCACCTGCGTTCAACCGGCTTCACCGTGCTCGCCTTGCTCGATCTCGACCACTTCAAACATATCAACGACAGCTTCGGCCACAGCACGGGCGACGAGGTGCTGCGGGCGGTCGCGCGCGCGCTTGCTCCTGATAGCGATACCCTGGTTATCCGCATGGGCGGAGAGGAGTTCGCCATCCTCCTGCGCGGGCGCAATGCGCTGGCGCGTGCCGAACACCGCCGCAAGGCAATCTCGCGCGTGGTGTCAGGGGAAGTCGGACTGGACCGGCTGGTCACTGCCAGCATGGGCGTGGTGGACATACCGCTTGAAGCCATGCCCAAGGCGCATTTCGAAACGATCTATCGCCATGCCGACAGGCTGCTCTACGAAGCCAAGGCCGCCGGTCGCAACCGCACGATGAGCGAGAAGATGCAGGGTTTCGGCAAGCGCAAGGCGCGCGCTGCGAAAGCGAAAGCCGCAGCCTGACCTGTCAGGAGGCAGGCGGCGCTTCCATGAAGGGCGCTGCCACCTCTGCCGGCACACGCATCAGACGCCCCGTAGCGCGATCTACCATCGCCCATGTGGTCTTGGCCTTCACGATGGCCTTGCCCGAAGCATCGCTGAAGGTGATGTGCCGGTCGAAGCGCGCACCGCTGGGTCCTTCGCGGATCTCGGTGACGGCTTCGACCACATCGCCCTCGCGTACATTGCCGCGATAATCGATCTCGTGGCGGGTCACGACCCAGGCATAGGCGGCCACGTCCTGTGGCCTGCCGTCATGCTTCCAGTGCGATGTGGCCACGTCCTCCATCCAGCCCACCCAGACGGCGTTGTTGACGTGGCCCATCTCGTCAATGTGCTCCGCTTTGGCAGTGAATGTCATCGCGAAGCGGTTGGCCATTAGTCTGCAACTCCCAGCTGCCACAGGATGAAGGCGGCTTCCTCGGCCGTTTCGCGCAGGCCCTCGAAGCGGCCCGAACGGCCGGAATGGCCGGCGCCCATATTGGTCTTCAGCAGCAGCACGTTGTCGTCCGTCTTGTATTCGCGCAGCTTGGCGACCCACTTGGCCGGCTCCCAATAGGTGACGCGCGGATCGTTGAGACCCGCTGTCACCAGCATCGGCGGATAATCCTGCGCCACCACCTGGTCATAGGGGGAATAGGACAGGATGTGGGTGAAGGCGGCCTTGCTCTCGATGGGGTTACCCCATTCGGGCCATTCGCCCGGCGTCAGCGGCAGGCTTTCATCGAGCATGGTGTTGAGCACATCGACGAAGGGCACATGCGCCACCACCGCGCCGAACAGTTCGGGCGCCTGGTTGACCACTGCCCCCATCAGCTCGCCACCGGCAGAACCGCCGCTGGCGCTGATTTCGCCTTCGCGCGTGTAGCCGAGCGCAGCAAGCCCGCGCGCGACATCGACGAAGTCGTTGAAGGTGTTGGTCCGCTCTTCCATCTTGCCTTGCAGGTACCAGTTGCGGCCCAGGTCATCGCCGCCGCGGATATGGGCGATGGCATAGGCCATGCCGCGATCGACCATGGAAAAGCGCGTGGTCGAAAAGCCCGGCGGCGTGGCATAGCCATAGGCGCCATAGGCATAGATATGCAGCGGCACAGGCTGGCCATCAGCCGCCATCGGGCGGTCCTTGCGATAGACCACGCTCACCGGCACCAGCGCACCATCGCGTGCCGGAATCTGCAACCGCTCCACGGTGTAGAGCGAAGGATCGAACCCGCTCGGGATCTCCTGCACCTTGAGCACTTCGAGCTCTTTGCTGGCGACATGATAGTCATACACCGTGTCGGGCGTGATCATGGATTCGTAGCCGATGCGGATTTTGTCCATCGCCCATTCGGGATTATTGCCGAGGCCTGCCGAATAGGCGGCTTCGGGGAAGGCAATCTGCTCAACGCGCGCCGGATCGTCGTAATAGCGCACCTGCACCTGATCGAGCCCGGCGATGCGGCCTTCGGTGATGTAGAAATCGCGGAACAGGTCCAGCCCGGTGATGTAGAATTCGTCCGACCCTTCGATCAGCGTGGTCCAGTTGGCCTTGTCGTTCATCGGCGCGGTCATCACGCTGAAATTCACGTGGTCGCGATTGGTCAGGATATAGAGCGTGTCATCCCTGGCATCGACCGAATATTCCACGCCCGTCTCGCGCGCGCGGACCAGCTGCGGATCGGTGAGCGGATTTGCGGCAGGCACCAGCCACACTTCGGATGTCTCGTTGTCGCCGGTGTTGATCTCCAGCCATTGCTCATTGGCAGACAGCGACGCGCTGACGGTGAAGCCGAGCTGGCCTTCGGTGTAGATTTCCACGTCCTCGGAAGGATCGGAACCGATGCGGTGGAGGCGCACGTTCTCCACGCGCCAGTTCTCGTTCGCCCGGCCATAGACGAGCATGGTGTCATTCGCGGCCCAGATCAGGTCGGTATTGGTGTCCTCGATCACATCGGGCAGCATCTCGCCGGTTTCAAGGTCCTTGATATGGACATCGAAACGCTCGGCCCCGTCGGTGTCGACCGACCATGCGACATAGCGGCCATTGTTGCTGACGGAGATCGAATTGATGTTGAGATATTCGTGGCCTTCGGCCAGCTGGTTCACGTCGAGGTAAAGCTGGGCATCGCCGCCCGCCACGGGGCGGCGGTAGTATCTGGGATATTCCGCGCCTTCCTCGAATTCGGACCAGTAGAGGTAATCGCCATCCTTCTGCGGAACGCTGGAATCGTCTTCCTTGATGCGCGCGCGCATTTCGGCAAACAGCTCATCCACCAGGGGCTTGTGCGGCGCCATCTGTGCTTCGAACCAGGCGTTCTCGGCCTTGACGTAATCGAGCACGTCTTCGTCATCGATCACCGGATATGACTGGTCCTTCAGCCAGTGATAGGGATCCTCGATGGTGATGCCATGGCGGGAGTAGGAATAGGGGCGCTGCTCGGCAATCGGGGGCGCGGATGGGGTGGCTTCGCTCACGCTGGATGTCTCGCTGTTCTGGGCTGTCGCGCCGGTGGCCGTTGCTGCAAGCAAGGCGGCGACGGCGATGGAAAAGGTGAATTTCATGCGGTCAGGCTTCCTTTGGCAGGACCAGCTGCGGCTGGAAAGTGTCGAGATGCATCATTAGCTATGCTGTTGAGATGTGTTAGGGGATGTAGTTACACCCGCAACCGAAAGCAAATGTGATATGTTGATGCAGACCCATGAAGCCCGCCTGAAGGCCCTGCGCGAGGAACTGGCGCGCCGCGAACTCGATGGCTTCGTGATCCCGATCAGCGATGAACACCTGTCCGAATATGTCGGCGCCTATGCCCAGCGGCTGGCGTGGCTCACCGGCTTCGGCGGTTCAGCCGGGACGGTTGTCGTGCTTCGCGACAAGGCGGCGATCTTCGTTGACGGGCGCTACACCATCCAGGTGCGCGATCAGGTCGACGGGCGCCATTACGACTACAAGTCCGTGCCGCAGGATTCGCTCGCCCGATGGGTGGCGGACAACACCGGCGAAGGCGCGAAAGTGGGCTTCGATCCCTGGCTGCACACGCAAGGCTGGGCCAAGGGCGTGCGCAAGGTGCTGGCCAAGGCTGGCAGCGAGCTGGTGGCGGTGGAGAGCAACCCGGTCGATAGCGTATGGCAAGACCAGCCCGAACCCTCGCCCGCCCCCGCCTTCCTGCAGGATGAAGCGCTGACCGGGCGCAGCAGCGCGGACAAGCGCGCCGCAATCGCCGAATGGCTGCAGGAAGAAAGCCTTGATGCGGTGGTGATCTCGGCGCTCGATTCGGTCGCCTGGGTGCTCAATATCCGCGGCTCGGATGTCGAGCGAACGCCCGTCGCCCTGTCTTACCTCACCGTCCATGCAGACGGCACGGCGGACTGGTTCATTGCGCCAGGCAAGGTCCCGGCCGATGTCGCCGCCGCGCTCGGCAATGCGGTGCGCATCCGTGACCGGGCTGAATTCGACAGCGCACTGGCCGGCTTCTCCGGCAAGCGCGTCTCGACTGATCCCGCGCGCTCGGTCGCCGCGATCTTCGAAGCACTGGAAGCAGGTGGTGCCACAATCGTGCCCGATACCGATCCCGCCGTGCTGCCCAAGGCCGTGAAGACCGAGGCCGAGCAGAACGGCCACCGCGCCGCCCAGCGCCGCGACGGGGCGGCTGTCTCAAACTTCCTCCACTGGCTCTCGCTGGAAGGCCCCAAGGGCGAGGTGGACGAGTTGTCAGCGGCAGCAAAGCTGCAAGGCTATCGTGAGGCATGCGGCGACCTGCGCGACCTGTCGTTCGACACCATCAGCGGATCAGGCCCCAATGGCGCCATCGTCCACTACCGCGTGAGCGAGGAGACCAACCGCACGCTAGAGCCGAACAGTGTCTATCTCGTCGACAGCGGCGGCCAGTATCCCGACGGGACAACCGACATCACCCGTACAGTGTGGATCGGCCCCGATGCCCCGCCGCAGGAGGTGCGCGACCGCTATACCCGTGTGCTCAAGGGCCACATCGCGCTCGCCCTGCAGACCTTCCCTGCAGGCACCACCGGTTCGCAACTCGATGTGCTGGCGCGCCAGCATTTGTGGTCAGCAGGCGTCGATTATGCCCACGGCACCGGCCATGGCGTCGGCAGTTTCCTCGGTGTTCACGAAGGCCCGCAGCGCATCGCCAAGCCGCGCGGATCGCAGGCCGGGACCGAGCAGGAGCTGCTCGCGGGCATGATCCTTTCCAACGAACCGGGCTATTACAAGACCGGCGAATACGGCATCCGCATCGAGAACCTCGTCCTCGTCGAACCGCGCGCAATTGACGGTATGGAAGGCGAGTGGCTGGGTTTCGAAACGCTCACCCTTGCGCCGATCGACAAGGCGCTGGTCGATGTGTCCATGCTCGATGCAGCCGAAATCAACTGGTGGAATGCCTACCATGCGCGAGTGCTCGAGGTGGTCGGTCCGCAGCTCCAAGGTGCTGCGAAGACCTGGCTCGAGGAAGCCTGCCAGCCGATCGGCTGACCGCTTTCTGAACGCCTGCTAAACGCAGTCTTGCGCCCTCGTGAACCGGGTCCGCGAAACGCGACAAATTGCGACACAAAGCCGTGCAAGCGGCATAGAACTGCGACAATCCGGTCCTAGAACGGCATTGTGAGCAACGGGGCGTCGCCCTCCTCCCCCCCTTCTGAGGTGATGCTTCGTTGCTCTCGCCAGATGCCGGCTTCTGGTCCTCGCAACCTTTAAGGAGAGTGACATGCGTAAGACCCTCACCCTGTCTCTTGCTGCTGCTGCCATGACCATTGGCGGCGTTGCAGTGGCCCAGACGGCAGAGAATACCGAAGCCCGCACCCCGGTGCGCGCCATGGACCATACCCGCGAACAGGCCGAGCAGCGTGCCGGCACGATGTTCGCCCGCCTTGACGTGAACGGCGATGGCGAGATCAGCCCGGCTGACCGTGAAGCCCGCGCCCAGCAGCGCTTCGACAAGATGGACGCTGACGGCGATGGCGCAATCTCGCGCGAAGAATTTGCAGCGGTGCGCGAAAACCGCACTGCCATGCGCGAAGAACGCCGTGCAGCGCGCGAAGCCCGCCAGGGTGAAGGCGCAAAGCGCGGAGAGCGCATGGCCCGCCGTGAAGATCGTCGCGGAATGCGCGGTGCAGGCATGCGCGGTGCGCGCGGCATGATCCGACAGGCTGATGCGGATGGCAATGGCGCCATCTCACAGGCTGAATTCACCGCGGCAGCACTCGCCCGTTTCGATGCAGCCGATGCCAACAATGATGGCACGGTGACCCGTGAAGAACGCCGCAACGCTCGCCCGGAACGGCGCGGCGGACGTGGACAGGGGCGTGCAATCGGTTAAACCGGTTCGCGCAACAGGGGCATGACCACGCAAGACATGAGTGAACAGACGGATATCAGGATCCTGCTCGTCGATGACGAAGCAAGCCTGCGCGAGCCCCTGGCGGAATATCTTTCCCGCCAGGGGTTTGTCGTGGAACAGGCAGCCGATGCAGCCAAGGCCCGCAGCCTCCTGCTGGATGGCAAGCCCGACCTCGTGCTGCTCGACATCATGATGCCGGGGGAAGACGGCCTCTCGCTGTGCCGCCATCTGATCGAGGCGAAGAAGCTTCCTGTTATCTTCATTTCCGCCAAGGGCGAGGCGACAGACCGCATCGTGGGCCTGGAAATCGGCGCGGATGACTATGTGGTCAAACCCTTCGAACCGCGCGAACTGGTGGCGCGTATCCGCTCTGTCCTGCGGCGCGCCTCGAAGCAGCTTCCCGAAAGCGAAGTCGATGCGCATTACGAATTCGAAGGCTGGACGCTCGATCCGCTCAAGCGCCGCCTGACCGATCCCGAAGGCACGGTGATCCCCGTTTCCTCTGCCGAATTCCGCCTGCTGTGCGCTTTCCTGGACCATCCCCGCCAGGTGCTCGACCGTGACCGGCTGCTCGACATGGTGCAGGGCCGCGAGGCGCATCTGTTCGATCGTGCGGTGGACAACCAGGTCAGCCGCCTGCGCCGCAAGATCGAGGAAGACAGCCGCGATCCCAAGCTGATCCAGACCGTGTGGGGCGGCGGATACCGGCTGGCGGCCGACGTGCGCCGGATCGCGCCGGGCAAGGACTAGCACCGGATGCGCCGCTTCCTGCCGAAAAGCCTGCTGGGGCAGATGCTGCTGGCCGTGGCGCTGGCGCTACTGGTGGCGCAGACGCTGTCCGGCTTCCTGCGCTTCCGCGCGGAAGAGGCGCGGCGCGAAAACGGCCTGATCAACACGCTCGCCTTCCAGCTGGTGGCAGACCCGCGCGTCGATTACCGCACCGGCGAGCGCGACCGCGACACGCGCCGCCAGGAACGCCGCCGCCTGCGTATCGAACGCGCGCTGGCATCGCCCGTCCATCGCGGCGAACGGCAGGATGCCGAGCGGCTCGAACGGCTGCGCGAAGTGCTGACCGAACAGGGCACGAGGATCGAGCAGCTCGTTGTGCTCACCCGCCCGGTGGCCGAGGACGATTACATCATGCGCGGGCTGGAGCGCATCCGCAACGAACCCAGCTTCGCCAATCGCGACGGGTGGGATCCGGAAGGCGACATGCTGCTGGCGGGCCTGAAGCGCGAAGGCGAGGAGCAATGGGTGGTCGCCCGCGTGCCGCTGCCGAGCGACGATCCGCGCCGTTATGGCGGCATCGTCGTCCAGACGCTGCTGATCTACATCATCCTTGTGGGCGGCCTCGCCCTGCTGCTGCGCCGGATCACCCGCCCGCTGGCGGCGCTGCGCAACCGCATGGAGACTTTCGCCGCCACGCGCGAGACAACCGGCCAGCTCGAACCTTCCGGCCCCGATGACACCCGCCGCCTGATCGCTGCCCACAACGCCATGGAAGCGCGCATCGCCGCGCTGCTGGGCGAGAAGGACGTGATGCTCGGCGCCATCGGGCATGACCTCAAGACCCCGCTTGCCGCGCTGCGCGTGCGCATCGAATCGGTCGAAGACGATGCCGAGCGCGCCAAGATGGCCGCCGGGATCGAGGACATCACCAACTCGCTTGACGATATCCTCTCGCTCGCCCGCGTCGGCAGGCCGAGCGATCCGCTGGAGCGAACCGAGCTTTCCGCCCTCGTCGCCTCGGTTGTCGAGGAATATGAGGACATGGGCGAGGACTTGGAACTGGCCGATACCCAGCGCATCGCCCTGCGCCTGCGCGCCACATGGCTGCGCCGCGCGCTTCGCAACCTTATCGGCAACGCGCTTCGTTATGGCGAGAAGCCGGTCGTATCCGTGATGAAGCAGGGCGACGAGGCCGTGGTCCGCATCGAGGACACCGGCCCCGGCATTCCCGACGGCGAGATCATCGACATGCTCGAACCCTTCACCCGCGGCGAAGCCTCACGCAATCGCGAAACCGGCGGCGCAGGCCTCGGCCTCACCCTCGCCCGCGCCATCGCCGAACAGCACGGCGGCACGCTGACGCTGGCCAACCGGCTGGGCGATAGCGGCGAGGTGATCGGGCTGGTGGCGGAGATCAGGCTGCCGTTGGGGTAGGGTTTGATTGCCGGCGGCAGTTTGCGAGCCAGTTGCGGACGTTAGCCATACGCCAGAGACTACTCCTCGAAATTCCAAACAAACACCGTGCGCAGATCACAATCCGATGGTTCTTCACCCTCTTGGAACAAACGCACACGTTCAATTGCTGCACGTTGCAGATCAGTGAAGCGTCTAGGAGATTCGAAATAGGCGGCTCCTTGCCGACCGTTCCATATCGCTATGGTATAATTCCCGTCTCTTCTTCGTTGAGCAAAACGTCCGGGATTGCCTTCAGATGGCTCGACCACAAGTCGGCCCTTCGGACGACTAGCCCAACCAATACCATGGACAACTATAGAGCCAAAAGCACCATCCCACCGGAAACTTCCGCCGTGTATGCCACCTTGGAGCGTGGTAATTGTTTCGCCAGGTTGCAGATCAATAATCGGAGAATAGCCGCAAAATCTAGCCGGTCCCTCAAGGTCTGACGCGGCTGCTGGCGTAGCCACCATGCATAGCCAAAACAGTAAGATTGCAGAACCTTTTTGCATCCTATTCAAACTACCCCTTACGAGGTCCGCTTTCCATCCCATAAGCGGCCCTTCCGCCACCCCCTAACGCATCAACCCGCCGATAATATTGCGCACGAAGGCGTTGGCGCCGGTGCGGATCGGGTCGGCGCTGGAGCGGCGGCCCATGGCCTTGGCCACGGCGACCGTGGCGAGTGAGCCTGCTGCGGCCTTGAGGCCAGCCTTGCCTGCCTTTTCCCACCAGCTGGTGGTCTTGCGTTCGCGCTTGCGGACTTCTTCCTCGCCCTTTTCCTCCACCTCTTTCGCGGTTTCGACGGCGTCGGCAGCCTTGGCGGCGAGCACTTCCTCGGCGCTTTCGCGGTCGACCCGCTCGTCATACTTGCCTTCAACCGGGCTGACGGACTGGATGATCATGCGTTCCTTGGCCGTAACCGGTCCAAGGCGGCTACGCGGCGGCTTCACCAGCGTGCGTTCGACAATCGAGGGCGCGCCGTCATCCATCAGGGTGGAGACAAGCGCCTCGCCCACCTTCAGCTCGGTGATCGCCTCTTCCACGTCGAGATCGGGATTGATGCGGAAGGTTTCGGCAGCAGCCTTGATCGCGCGCTGGTCCTTCGGGGTGAAGGCGCGCAGCGCGTGCTGGATGCGGTTGCCCAGCTGGCCTGCCACTTCCTCCGGAATATCGATCGGGTTTTGCGTCACGAAATAGACGCCCACGCCCTTCGAGCGGATCAGGCGCACGACCTGCTCGATCTTGTCTTCCAGCGCCTTGGGCGCATCGTCGAACAGGAGGTGCGCCTCGTCAAAGAAGAACACCAGCTTGGGCTTCTCCGGGTCGCCCACTTCGGGCAGCGTTTCGAACAGTTCGGCCAGCAGCCACAGCAGGAAAGTGGCGTAGAGCTTGGGGCTGCGCATCAGCTTGTCGGCGGCAAGCACGTTGATATAGCCGCGGCCCTGCTCGTCCACCTGCAGGAAGTCGTTGATCTCCAGCGCAGGCTCGCCAAAGAACAGGTCTGCTCCCTGGCTCTCGAAGCTCAGCAACTGGCGCTGGATCGCGCCGACGCTGGCCTTGGTGACGTTGCCGTATTCGCCCGAAAGCTCCTTCGAATTTTCCGAAGCCCAGGCGAGCATGGATTGCAGATCCTCGAAATCGAGCAGCAGCAGGCCTTCATCATCGGCGTGGCGGAAGATGATCTGCAGCACGCCTTCCTGCGTCTCGTTGAGATCGAGCAGGCGGGAAAGCAGCAGCGGGCCCATTTCGGATACGGTGGTGCGCACCGGGTGGCCCTGTTCGCCATAAAGGTCCCAGAAGATCACCGGATTATCGGAATAGGCATAGTCATCCATGCCCAGTTCCTTCGCCCGGCCTTCCAGCTTGTCAGCGTGTTTGAAGGTGGGGGAACCGGGCATGGAGATGCCCGAAAGATCGCCCTTCACGTCAGCCACGAACACGGGAACGCCAACGGCAGAAAAGCTCTCGGCAAGGCCCTGCAAGGTCACCGTCTTGCCGGTGCCGGTAGCGCCTGCGATCAGCCCGTGGCGATTGGCCCGCCCGAGATTGAGGCTCTGGCGTTCGCCATCAGTATCGTTGCCGATGAAAATCTCACCCATTGCGCGTCCCGTTCCCATGCCCAAGTCCGTATGGCAGATGCTTGGCGCAAGGCGCTATTCGCGGTCAAGTCATAGACATCAGCCGAATTCCGGCTAGAGCGAGCGAAATGTCCGGGACCACGCCCTTTGTATTGCTCGATGATGCGCGCAGCGATGCGCCGCATGATGCACAGCTGTATGAAAACCCGACGCGTATTTTCGTGGCGCACCGACCGGGCGATGTGGAGCGCGTGCTGGCAGAAGCAGAGGCTGCGCGGATCGAAAGCGGCGGCACGCTGGCAGGCTATCTCGCCTATGAAGCGGGCCTTGCGATGGAGCCGCGCCTGGCCCCGCTGGCAGACGCGCGCAGCGGTGCCTCCGGCCCGCTGGTCTGGTTCGGCCTGTTCGACACCGTGACCACGCTGGCCAGCGCCGAAGTGCCCGCATGGCTGGAACAGCGCGGCGGCACCGGCCCTGCCAGCATCGGCCCGATGGAGCCGCAGATCTCGACCGGGGCCTATCTCGAACAGTTTGAGCTTCTGCAGGAAGCGATCCGCGCAGGCGATATCTACCAGGCCAACTATACCATGCTAATGGCTGGCGCTGCCTATGGCGAACCACTGGCGATCTATCGCGCGATCCGCCCTGCTGCCGCTGCCGGATATGGCGGGGCAATCTTCGACGGGTCGCACTGGCTGCTCTCCTTCAGCCCGGAACTGTTCTTCACGCTGCATGATGGCGAGGCCAAGGTGAAGCCGATGAAGGGCACCCGCCCGCGCGGAAGCACCGAAGCGCAGGACAAGGCCTTTGCCGATGAACTCGCCGGATCGGTCAAGGACAAGGCCGAGAACCTGATGATCGTGGACCTGATGCGCAACGATCTGTCACGCGTGGCCGAAGCAGGCTCGGTTCGGGTGGATCGGCCCTTCCACATCGAAAGCTATCCCACGGTGCACCAGATGGTCTCCACCGTGCGCGCCACCTTGCAGCCGGGCAAGGGCGCAATGGACATGCTGCATGCGCTGTTCCCATGCGGATCGATTACCGGCGCGCCCAAGATCCGCGCGATGGAGCTGATCAACGAAGTCGAACGCGATGCCCGCGGCCCCTATTGCGGGGCGATCGGGCGGATTGACGGGAATGGCGATGCGGCCTTCAACGTCGCCATCCGCACCGTGCGGCTGACCCCGGGTGAGAACAACCGCCACCACGTTGTCGCCGGTGTCGGCGGGGCCATCGTCGCGGACAGCGAAGGCATGAGCGAATGGCGCGAATGCCTGGTGAAAGGCAGCTTCCTCAGGCGCGAGGCATCGGGTGCGGACCTGATCGAGAGCATGTTGTTCGATCCCGAAAAGGGCATCCCGCTGCTCGAACTCCACCTTGAGAGGATGAAGGCCAGCGCGCTGGAACTGGGCTTTGCCTTTGACCGGCACGAGACGCGCAACCGCATCCAGGCCTTGTGCTTCGAACTGGAAGAGGCAGCCAAGCTGCGCATCCTGCTGGCCCGCAGCGGCGATGTGACGCTGCAGGTCGTGGCGATGGGCGATGGCGCGCTGCCGCAGCCGGTCACCTGCAAGGCGATGCCGCTGCCCGTGGTGACGGGCGACTGGCGGCTGCGGCACAAGACCACAGACCGCTCCTTCTATGACATGGCCCGCATGGCCGCACAGGATGCAGGTGCCCACGAAGCGATCTTTGTGCGCGATGACGGGCTGGTGACCGAAGCGAGCCATTCCAACATCTTCGTGGAGCGCGATGGCAAGCTGCTCACCCCGCCACTGGTGCTGGGCCTGCTGCCGGGCGTGCTGCGCCGCTCGCTGATCGAGGAAGGCCGCGCCGAGGAGGCGGAACTGACACTGGAGGACCTTGGCCACGGCTTCCTGCTCGGCAATTCGGTGCGCGGATTGATGAAGGCAAAACTCGCATGAGCAAGCAGCTGAGCACGATGCTGGACCGCATCGAGGCTTCCCCCACCACCGCGATGACCGATCGCGCCACCGAACTTCGCGAACAGGGGCGGGACATCATCTCGCTTTCCGTGGGCGAGCCTGATTTCGCCACCCCGCCGCATGTGATCGAAGCGGCCAAGGCGGCGCTCGATGCGGGAGACACCAGATATACGCCGGTCACCGGCACCATGGCGCTGAAGAAAGCTGCCGCGCTGCATTTCGAGCGCGACCTTGGCATTGCCACCGATCCTTCGCAGGTGATCATCACCTCTGGCGGCAAGCAGGCGCTGTTCGAAGCCATCGTCGCCACCGTGTCCGAAGGGGACGAGGTGATCGTGCCTTCGCCGTGGTGGGTCAGCTATCCGCAGATGGTGCGCTTTGCCGGGGGAAGCGTGGTGCCGCTGCGCACCCATGCGCATCGCAATTTCCGCTTCGATCCGGGCGAGGTGGAATCGCTCATCACCCCGCGCACCAACTGGCTGATGCTCAATTCGCCGGGCAATCCCACCGGCGCGGTCTATCCGGCGGATATGCTCAAAGGGATTGGCGAGGTGCTGCGCCGCAACCCGCAGGTGATGGTGCTGTCCGACGATATATATTCTCCGCTCAACTATACCGACGGGCCGCACGCCACGCTGGCGAACCTGTGCCCTGACCTTGCAGACCGGATCTGCACTGTCTCCGGAGTGTCGAAGAGCCATGCGATGACGGGTTTCCGCATCGGCGTGGCGACGGGGCCGAAGTGGCTGATCGATGCCATGGGCAAGCTGCAGAGCAATTCCAGCGGCAACCCCGCCAGCATCAGCCAGGCTGCTGCCGTGGCCGCCTTTGAAGGCCCGCAGGATTTCCTTGCAGACTGGCGCAAGCGATTCATCGCCCGGCGCGATATGGTGGTGGCAGGGATCAACGCCATTCCCGGCCTCTCCACGCCCGTTCCCGATGGCGCGTTCTACTGCTTTGTCGATGCGAGCGAGCACATGGCGCGGTTTGGCGGGGATGACATGAAGCTGGCGCTGCACCTGCTCGACCACGGCGTGGCAGTAGTGGCCGCCAGCGCATTCGGCGGGAAGGACGGTTTCCGCATTTCCTTCGCG
>JAUIJI010000070.1 GCA_030431435.1 Alphaproteobacteria bacterium
CCTTGCCAAGAAGCTGGCGGCGATCATGGGCAGCCAGGAATTCACCCGCGCTTCCGCCATCGACAAGGTGGAACTGGTCAACCTGCAGCCGCTGCATGACGATATCCGCCGCTTCAAGACCGCGCTGGAAAGGCACGGAGACGGGGCCAAGGCCTTCCTCAACACCGCTTCCCCGGGACTGATCACGGCCTTCCAGCCGAACCAGTACTATCCCAGCCATGAAGCCTATCTGGCTGACCTCGTCACCGCGATGCGCCCGGAATATGAAGCCATCGCCGCCGCCGGTTTCGATGTGCAGTTCGATTGCCCCGACCTGGCGATGAGCCGCCACACCGGATACCAGGACATGAGCGAGGAGGAATTCCTCGCCGCCATCCGCGCCAATGTCGATGCGCTGAACGAAGCAACGGCCGACATCCCCGCGCGCCAGATGCGCATGCATGTGTGCTGGGGCAATTATGAAGGCCCGCATGACCACGATATCCCGGTCGAGAAGATCATGGACGTGATCCTGTCTGCCCGCCCCGCCACGATCCTGTTCGAACACGCCAATCCGCGCCACGAGCACGAGTGGAAGGCGTGGCGCGATGCCGATATCAGCGGCAAGGTGCTGGCCCCCGGCTTCATCGACAGCTGTTCGAACTACATCGAAACGCCCGAACTCATCGCCCAGCGGATCGAGCGTTTTGCCTCCTTCGCCGGCAAGGAAAACGTCATCGCCAGCAGCGATTGCGGCTTCGGCACTTTCGCCGGTTACGGCAAGATTGATCCGCAAGTGGCGTGGAAAAAGCTGGCCAACCTGCGCGCCGGCGCAGATATAGCGGAAGAACGGATCGGCTGATGGCGGACGCGGGCAACGGGGCGCAGAGCAGCCAGGTCAAATCGGCCACGCGCACACTCGACATCATCGAATATGTCGTTGCCCACAACCGGCCGCTGGTGGCGCAGGAAATCGCCACCGCGCTGGGCATCCCCGTTTCCAGCCTGTCCTACCTCCTGTCCACCCTGGTGGAGCGCGAATACCTCGTGCGCGATGCCCGGCGTTATTCCGCAGGCCCCGGCCTCGCACGGCTGCAAGCATCGCGCGAAGGCTTCACCCTGGCCGATCGCGCGGCACCGCTGGTGCGCACCTTGCGCGTGCAGCTGAACGAGACCACCAGCTTCTTCGTGCGGCATGACTGGGAGATCGAGGCCATCGTGACCGAATCGAGCGAGCATGCGCTGCGCTATTCGGTACCGCAAGGCCGCCGCCTGCCGATGCATGCACTGGCAGCTGGCAAAGTGCTTCTCGCCTCGCTGGAAGCAGATGAGCTCGACCGGTATTTCGCCGAAGTGCAACGTGAAGTCTTCACCAGCGAGACAGTGACTGACGAGAAGCGGCTGCGCGCCCAGCTGGACGAGGCGCGCCACACCGGCTTTGCCATGACAGACGAGGAATTCTCGCGCGGGATCGTCGGCATCGGAAAGCTGGCAACCATGGGCGGCGTTCCGGTGGGCTCGCTTTCGGTGGCTGTTCCCAAGGTCCGCTTTGACGACGATCTGCACGCCCGCGTGGCAGACTTGCTGGAACGCACGGCCGGACTGCTGGAGGAAAGCTGACGTCGCGCAGCAGCGCGCCGCTTACAGCCCCTCGAGGAAATCATCCCCGATCAGTGAGGCAGGCCCGCCTTGGGCCTCCTCGACTTCATCTGCGTCCGTCGTTGCCGGGACTTCGGATGCTTCCTCTTCAGGCCTCTCTTCCTCGCTGGCAATCTCGTCCACGGTGGCGTCTTCCGCTGGTTCGACTGCAGCCGGACTGATCTCGATCGGATTGATCTTGAGGAAGTTGATTGACGAGCCGCGCCGGCTGACAGGCTCCAGCGGATCGCGCTGGGGCACTGGGGCAGCCGTTGCCGGTGCCGTGTCAGGGCCTTCGTCTTCCCCGGCCTGCAGGTCCGGCCGGTTGCGGCGATAAATGCGCCCGCCGTCCCAATCACCGATCACGTCGCCCTCTTTGGCGCGCACCAGCTGGTAGGGCGCCAGTTCTGTTCCGACATAGAGCATCGAAACGGTGTCTTCCCCGGTCAGGTCGAACTGGAAGATATCGGGCACGGCGCCAGGGCGCGGATCATCAAAGCTCAGCTCCACCTTACCCAGGAACTCGATCCCCGTCATACTGGGAGAGCTCTTGATGCCGCCACCCAGATTGGCGAAATTGTTGCCATCCGTGTTGAAGACCTCGGGCCGCTGCCATTCCCCAAGCCATTCACCATCGCCCGCTTGTTCGATCTCGAAGCGGAAGATGGTGGTGCCATCGACACGAAAATCCCAGGTTCCGACGATGGACTGGCCAGGCGTGTCCTGCGCGTGAGCAGGAGCGAGCGCCGAAACGGCCAGCAGCGCGGCAATGATGCATTGGGCGATCCGCTTGAACATGCTGCAGCTTGTCGACGCGAAGCGGCCGCTTTGCAAGTGGTCGCGCACAAAGCAAAAGGGGCAGCCACCGAAGTGACTGCCCCTTCCTTTCCCTGAACGGGGAATGCGAATCAGGCGTTCTTGCCAACGCCTTCTGCGCGCCAGCTGTCAGCGTAAGCCGTGCGGGCGACGTTCGAGTAAGGAACCGGCGAAATGACGGCCTTGATCTCGGTCTGGACGTGCGGCTCGACGGTCGGCTTGGTGGTGCCGCCATTCGGCTCGCCCCACACCAGCTTCACTTCCTTGCCCATTTCGACCTCATCGGGATCGATCATGGCGAGGGTGAGCATCTTGCCTTCGTTCGAGCTGTAGCCAACCCAGGTGGAGACGCCGATCACGTCACCAGCGGCGTTCTTCACTTCGTCAAACGGGTGCATGGCATACACAGCGCTCGGGAATTCGAAGTACTTCGCGCGGTCACCTTCGGCATAGAGCGAAGAGAGCACACGCATCATGTCTTCATTGTCGAGAGCCAGCGTGACCTTCTGCTTGTGCTTCTGGTCAGCCATCTTTTCGAGGGCTTCGCGACCAACGAAGTCATGGTCGAACTTCACGATGTGACCATAGCCGATGTCCCACGGCGTGAGGTAGTAACCCTCGATGCTGTCGGGAACGTAGGAACCGCCGATCGAGCACATGCCGGCATAGGAATTGCCCGATGCCCACTGGCGGTAGTCCTTCATCATCTGCGAATCGCCGGTGTAGAATGCGGGCAGCGGCGAAGGCAGCCAGCCGGATTCCAGCGTGTTGGACGAATAGGCACGGCCGCCAACCAGCTCGAGGCCGAAGTCCTTGCCGGCCTCAACGATCGCGCTGTGAACGGCTTCATAGTCTTCCCACGGGCCGAACAGCTCGTAACCCGGCTGGCCAGCCATGCCGTGGCGCAGGGCGATCACGTCCTTGCCGGCGATATCGATGTGAGCCATGTTGAAGAACTTCAGGTCCGGCGGGGTCTGGCCCATCGCCTTTTCCAGCGTCTTCATGGCGTTGGGGCCCTGCAGCTGGAAGCGATAGTTCTTGCGCTTGCCGTCCGTACGCATGGCGGTACGCTCGTCACGCTCGATGGTGACGTTCCACTTGGAACCATCGGGCTTGGGATACTGTGCGTGGAATTCCACCCACTCGATCGCCGGGGCGCGGCCAACCAGGCTGAACTCTTCCTCGTCGAGGTAGAACAGGATCACGTCACCGATGACGTAACCTTCCGGCGTCACCGGAACATACTGCTTGGCCTTGTTGACGGCGAAGTTCTTGAAGCTGTTGATGGCGGTGTACTGCAGCAGGTCGAAGGCTTCGGGGCCGCGGACATACAGTTCGACCATGTGGTAGCTCTGGTTGAAGAGCACGCAGCTCTTGGCCCAGCCACGCTGTTCATTGCGCCAGTTGGAATATTCCGCCGGCACACCCGGGTAAGGGTTCGGGCCAAGCTGCTGGTTGCGCAGGAATTCGACGATGTCGCCCTTGGCGTCCAGCTTCTGCTGAAGATTGTCACTCATGAAAATGCTCCTCTCTTGGAGATACTCACTATCAGGATGCCGGCATTTCAAGCCAGCGGCTTATTGCTTCGTTGACCGCCACCGGTGCTTCCAGCTGGATCATGTGTCCAGCCCCGGGGACGACAACGAGTTGCGAATTTGCGATGCGTGACGCGATGTCCTCGTGCTGGGCAGGCGGTGCCCATTGGTCGAGTTCACCGGTCATCACCAGCGTGGGGCAGGAAATCTGCCCCAGCAGGTCTTCCACTTCAGGACGGGTGACGAGCGCGTTGATCTGCGCGTCGAACACGTCCTGGCCCATGCCAAGGCACATGTCGCGCATCGGCTGGTAGATTTCCGGATTGGCGCGGTTTTCCTCTGCCACCATCGGCGGCAGCCATTCATCAACCAGCGCTTCAAAGCCATTGTCATGGCCAACCTGCTTCAGCGCCTCGCGCTTGGCCGGTTCGTTCGCTCCCAGAGGGTGCACACCGGTGGAAACCAGCGCCAGCCGGCTGACCCGTTCGGGCGCCATGCGATACAGTTCAAGCGCAACCCGGCCACCCATCGAATGGCCGAAAACCTCCAGCCTGTCCGCGCCCAGCCTGTCTGCATCGGCGAGCGCGATTCGCGCCATGTCCTGCAGCGAATCGGCCATATCGTAGGAATCGACCGCATGACTGCCTGCAAAGGCGGCTGTCTGCGGGGCATACATGCTCGCATCACAGATCAGGCCTGGCAGGAAAAGCAGCATCGGGAAGGGACTCTCTCGCGTTCGTTCGCTCTTGTGAAAATTTCGTCTATACGAATTTACCTGCTTGCGCTAGGGGCTTTGTGAACCCGCACAAGGGGCGCTAAGGAGCACCCGCACGCATGCGTGAGAGCCGAGAGGAGAACATTCGATGAGCTACGCCGCGATCCATCCCAACTGGGAAAAGAATCCGGAAAACATGGTCGATGGCTATTCGCTGGAAATGACCGCGAAGGAAATCGAGGGCCTGCGCGAAGCGGCACCGCTGATCCGCCCGGACACCCAGATCGCCGTCACCTTCCTGCCTGGTGAGGAAATGGAACAGCGCGTGGAAGCCGCTGTCGTTGTGCGCGAACTCGGGTTCGAACCGATCGTCCACCTCTCCGCGCGCCGGATCGAAAGCGAGGAGCAGCTTGACTGGTACCTCGGCGAGATCACCAGCAAGGCTGGCGTGAAGCGCTGCTTCATCATTGCCGGTGACCCGCCCGAAGCCGAAGGCCCCTATTCCGATTCGCTGCAGATCATCGAAACCGGCCTGCTGGAAAAGCACGGCATCGAGATCGTCGGCGTTGGCGGCCACCCGGAAGGCCATCCCAACAACTCCAAGGAAGAGCTCTGGGTGTGGATGCAGAACAAGATCGACGCGGTGCGCGCCCACGGCATGACCCCGCTGGTCGTCACCCAGTTCGCCTTTGACGATGATGCCATCGTGGAATGGCTCGCCGAAATGCGTGACCGCAACATCGACGTACCCGTGCGCCTTGGCGTTCCCGGCCCGGCGGGCATCAAGCGCCTGCTCGGCTTTGCCAAGCGTTGCGGCGTTGGTGCTTCGGCCAGCGTCATGAAGAAGTATGGCGTAAGCCTGACCAATCTCATCGGCAGCGCGGGCCCGGACAAGCTGGTCGACAGCCTTGAAAAGAAGCTGACCGAGCGCCACGGCCGCGTGCGCCTGCACTTCTATCCTTTCGGCGCGCTGACCGCCTCTGCCGAATGGATCAACAAGTATAACGACAAGCATAGCTGAGATTGACGGCGGCATCCCGCGCAAGGGATGCCGCCGCAATCCCCCGTTTGAATGACTAGCGTGGCAGGCGCCGCTCGCGCCGCCGCAAGCGACCAAGGAAACATCATGGCCGATATTATCGATGGCAAGGCGATTGCACGCCAGCTCGACGAGAAGAGCAAGGCGCAGGTTGACGAAATGCTGGCTGCGGGCATGACCCGCCCCGGCCTGACCGTGATCCTGGTCGGTGATGATGGTGCCAGCCAGGTCTATGTCCGCCGCAAGATCAAGGCCTGCGAGAAGGTCGGCATCAATTCCAACGAACATCGCCTGCCGGCTGATACCAGCCAGGAAGACCTGCTGGCGCTGATCGACAAGCTCAACAAGGATCCCGAAGTCCACGGCATCCTGTGCCAGGTCCCGCTGCCCGATCATATCGATACGCGCCTCGTGCTGCGTTCGATCGCGCCCGAAAAGGACGTCGACGGTTTCCACCCGGTCAATGTCGGCCGCCTTTCGACCGGCACCGGCGGCATCGTGCCCTGCACGCCGCTGGGCGTGATGATCCTGCTGGAAAGCGTGATTGACGATTTCGTGGGCAAGGACGCGGTGGTGATCGGCAAGTCCAACATCGTGGGCAAGCCTGTCGCCAACCTGCTGCTCGACGCCGAATGCACCGTGTCGGTCACGCACATCTACACAAAGAACCTGCCCGAGCTGGCCCGCAAGGCCGACATCATCGTGGCTGCCGCCGGTGCGCCCGAGCTGGTGAAGGGCGAGTGGGTCAAGCCCGGTGCGGTCATCATCGACGTGGGCATCACCCGCATCATGGATGAAGAGACCGGCAAGGAACGCCTCGTGGGTGACGTCGCCTTCGACGAATGCCAGCACGCCAAGGCCATCACGCCTGTTCCCGGCGGCGTCGGCCCGATGACGATTGCCTGCCTGCTGGCCAATACGGTACAAGCGGCAAAGGCGCTGCAAGGCGAAGGTGACAAGACGGACCAATATGCCGACGCACCATCGCGCACCATGTTTACCGAGGCAGCCTCGGACAGCTGATCGTCGCGAGAGGACATATGACCGGCCCCATCCATGACGTTGTGATTGTTGGGGCTGGCATCGCCGGCATCTCGATGGCGGCACATTTGCAGGACCAGTGTCCTGATCGCAGCTTCCTGATGCTGGAGAAGCGTGACCGCCTCGGCGGCACGTGGGACCTGTTCCGCTATCCCGGCGTGCGCTCCGACAGCGACATGCAGACGCTGGGCTTCTCCTTCGAGCCGTGGGACAGCGACGATGCCATCGCGCCCGGCGGTGACATCCTCGATTATCTCGACGAGGTCGTAGCCAAGCGCGGTCTTGAGTCACGCATCCGCTACAACAGCAGCGCGCAATCGGCAGACTGGAAGCCGGAAGAAGCGCTGTGGCACGTCACTGTAGAAACGCCCGAGGGCTGGGAAACCATCCGCACCCGCTGGCTCTATATGGCCACCGGCTATTACGATTACGAACAGCCCTATGACGCGAAGATCGCCGGGCTCGAGGAGTTTGCCGGCGAGGTGGTGCACCCGCAATTCTGGCCCGACGATCTCGACTATGCGGGCAAGCATGTGGTGGTGATCGGATCAGGCGCGACGGCGGTTACGATCGTCCCCGCCATGGCCGAAACCGCAGGCCATGTGACCATGCTCCAGCGCACGCCGACATGGATGGCCAGCAAGCCTTCGCGCGACAAGGTGGCAAACTTCCTGCGCCGCGTGCTGCCGCGAAAGCCTGCCTACTGGCTCTCACGCAAGGTCAACACGCTGGTCTTTTCGCTGATGTACAAGGCCGCGCGCAAGAACCCGCAAGCCGCCGCCAGCAAGCTTTCGGGCATGACCCGCAAGGAGCTGGGCGAGCACTACAAGCCAGAGGATTTCACCCCGCCCTACAACCCGTGGGAACAGCGCCTGTGCCTGGTGCCCGACAGCGACTTCTTCCAGTCGATCAAGCAGGGCAAGGCGAGCATCCGCACGGCACATATCGAACGCGTGGAAGCCGGGGGAATCCGCCTGACCGATGGCAGCCTGCTTAAAGCGGACATCATCGTCACCGCCACCGGACTGCAACTGAGCCTTGGCGGCAAGATCGATGTGACGCTGGATGGCCAGCCGATCACCTGGGGGGAAGAGTTCTTCTACCGCGGCTGCATGATTTCCAACGTGCCCAACCTCACCTTCGTGTTCGGCTATCTCAACAACAGCTTCACCCTGCGCGCGGACAATACCAGCGCCTATACCTGCCGCGTGCTCAATCACATGAAAGCGGTGGGCAAGCCGGTTGCCGTCCCGCGCCCGCCTGCCGAAGGGCTGGTAGAAGGCCCGCTGTTCCCCTTCTCCTCGGGCTATCTGATGCGCGAAATCCATCAGGTTCCCAAGAGCACCGAAAGCCTGCCGTGGCGGCTCAATCACGATTACCTCGCCGATTGCCGCGACTTCAAACGCAACGGGGTGGACGATGGCAACCTGCGCTTCGAAGATACGGCGCAAAGTCCGGTGGAGCGCGCCGGGGAAATGGCCTAAGCCTGCCGTCATGACGACAAGCGCAGATCGCATCTGGAAAGCCGGGCTGGTGGTGATCGGGGACGAGATCCTCTCCGGCCGCACGCATGACAGGAACATTGCCCAGATCGCCAGCTGGCTGCAGGTGCAGGGCATCCGCCTCGCCGAAGTGCGCGTGGTCTCTGACGACATGGATGCCATTGCTGATGCGGTGAACGCGCTGCGTACGAAGTTCGATTACCTGTTCACCACAGGCGGCATCGGCCCCACGCATGACGATATCACCGTGGACGCGGTGGCGAAGGCGCTGGGCGTGGAGGTGGTGATCCACCCGGAGGCCCGCGCGATCCTGGCGGATTATTACAAGGACAAGGACGGCGGCCTCAACGATGCCCGCCTGCGCATGGCGCGCGTTCCTGCCGGTGCAGACCTCATTCCCAACCACATGTCCGGCGCGCCCGGCATCCGTCACGGCAATGTCTACCTGATGGCGGGCGTGCCTTCAATCACCGCGCAGATGCTCGATTCCCTCACCGGCACGCTTGAAGGCGGCGCGCCATTGCTATCGGAAACGGTGGGCGGCTGGATCAAGGAAAGCGAAGTGGCAGACCTGCTGCGCGAGGTCGAGAAGGCGCATGAGAAGTGCCAGATCGGCAGCTACCCCTTCTTCCGCGAAGGCAAGGTCGGCGCGAATTTCGTGATCCGTTCCACCAGCCGCGACAGCCTCGACAGCTGCGTCGATACGTTGTGCGAAGGGCTGGGAGAACTCGGCTTCGATTGGACGCCGGGCGGTATCTAGCAGGAAGAAGGCACCACCGGTTTGCACCGGTGATGCCTCTTGCCTTCAGCTCTCGCGAGCAATTGTCCTAGTCACTCCAGACCATCCGGCGCAGCAGCATCTCGCTGCCCAAAGTGCGATACTCGGCACGGCCAGCCGATTCTTCCTGCATTTCGGCAATCGTCCGTCCCATTTCCTCGCGGAACTGGCGCCCGCGCGCCTCGCCTTCTTCCGGCGTTTCGAATGCGGCAAAGCGCGTGAGCAGGTAAATGTCAGGCTCGCCTTCACGGGCGTAGGTGTTCACGAGTATTTCGTATCCCGTGATCCAGCCCTGCTCCAGCGCATAGTCCTGCGAGGCTCGCCAGATGGTGGCAAGATGGTTGGCATAGGTCAGGCCATAGCCATCATCGATGTGGATCGCGGCCACTTCGACATATTCGGCAGGCTGCAAAGGCCATTCATCCTGCGCCATCGCTGCTTGCGGAAGGGTGAGCGAAAGCGCCGCAGCTGCAAGCGCGGTGAAACCAAGTCTTTTCATTGAACGTCCCCCATTAACGCGGCCGGAATTGGCCGCTTCACGCCAGGGAGACGGGCGACCCACCCAAACTTGGCCGCCCCCTAGGTGGGCACATTAGGACTCAAAATGCCCAAAGAGTCAAAAAAGGCCGGAAGGATTGCTCCCTCCGGCCCATTGCCACCCGCGGTCCAAGCAAGGTGGAAAACTGTGGCTTCTGCGGCCGACCGGGTCGGTTACAGTTCGCCGCGCGCTTCTTCGCGCTTTGTGACGACATAGGCGTAAACAAGGCCCACCAGCATCACCACACCGGCACCGCCGGCAGCGAAGGGAACCTGGAAGAATACGGCAAGAACCTGCAGCACAACCGCTGCGAGGAACAGATAGAGAGTGGTCTTCGACATAATTTTGCCCCCGAATTGCGCGCCGCAAGTTTCCTGTATTTGTCTCGCGAAGCGGCACAATGGGGGCAACTAGCAAGACAAGGTTAAGATAAAGTACCCAAACGCCCGTTAGGCAAATGCGCAAAAAAACGGGGCCTCCGTTTCCGGAAGCCCCGCCTTGTTTTCTTGTGTTTGATTGCGGTCTCGACAGACCGCATATCGAAACGCCGTTTACGCGCCTTCGATTTCAGCCAGATCCACCTTCAGGCCCGGGCCCATGGAGGAGGTGAGCGAAACCTTGCGGACATACTTGCCCTTGGCGCCCGAAGGCTTGGCCTTGACCACCGCTTCGGTCAGCGCCTTGAAGTTCGCCTTCAGGGCTGCGTCGTCAAACGACAGCTTGCCGATGCCGGAATGGATGATGCCCATCTTCTCGACGCGGAATTCGACCTGGCCGCCCTTGGCGTCCTTCACGGCCTGTTCCACGTTGGGGGTAACGGTGCCCAGCTTCGGGTTCGGCATCAGGCCCTTGGGGCCCAGCACCTTGCCGAGGCGGCCGACCACGCCCATCATGTCCGGCGTGGCGATCACGCGGTCATAATCGAGATTGCCTGCCTGCATGTCTTCCATCAGGTCTTCCGCACCGACCTTGTCGGCACCCGCGGCCAGCGCCTTGTCGGCGTTGTCACCGCGAGCAAACACGGCAACCTTCACGTCCTTGCCCGTGCCCGAAGGCAGCGAGATCATGCCGCGGACCATCTGGTCTGCGTGACGCGGGTCAACGCCGAGGTTCATGGCCACTTCGACGGTTTCGTCGAACTTGGCCTTGTGCTCGCGCAGGACGGCGAGGGCTTCGTCAACCGTGTACAGCTTCTCGGCATCGAGAGCGGCGACGGTCTTCTGCTTCTTGGTCTGCTTTGCCATCTGCTCAGCCCTCCACCACTTCGATGCCCATCGAACGGGCGGAACCGGCAATGATCTTCATCGCCTGGTCGATGTCGTTCGCGTTGAGATCCTTCATCTTGGTCTCGGCGATTTCCTTCACCTGGCTCAGCTTGATCTGGCCAGCGACGCTCTTGCCGGGTTCCTTGGAACCGGACTTCAGCTTGGTCGCCTTCTTGATCAGGAAGCTGGCGGGCGGGGTCTTGGTTTCGAAGGTGAAGCTGCGATCCGCATAGACGGTGATCTTCGTCGGGATCGGAGCGTTCTTTTCAAGGTCCTGCGTGGCGGCGTTGAAGGCCTTGCAGAATTCCATGATGTTGACGCCGCGCTGGCCCAGTGCGGGGCCGATCGGCGGGGACGGGTTTGCAGCGCCGGCGGGCACCTGCAAATTGATATAGCCGTCAATTTTCTTGGCCATGAGACCATTCCTTTCTCACTGTTCCTGCGGATATTATCCGGCAGGTCATGGTAAGCGGTGCTGGCGGCACTCTTGACGAGAGCCTCCCGCGTGGATTTCCCGATCAGGTGTCGATTCCCGTTCGAGAAGGCGCGCGCCTAGTCCAAAGCGGCGCAGATCGCAAGGGATTTACGCCCTGTCTCGCATGCGAGTGCGCTGCGGCAATCGCGTGGGAAAATGTTAACCATCTCCCTTTAGACCTTCGCCCGACCGGATGGAGCGCGCGAATGGCCGATAACAGCACCAGTGATGACGAGGAAAAGGGCGTTTTCGGACGGCTCTTCCCGCTTGTCGCCGTGCTGATGGCGGGCGGTATCCTTGGCGCGATGGGCGCATGGCCCTTCTCCACCCTTGCCGAAGGGGCGAAGGCGAGCATCACGCTGGTGCAGGAACAGATGCGCGAAAGGCCCGCAATCCTTGGCCCCATCGCTTACGAAGGCGAAGGGCTTGTCGCCTCCAACCCCGCCAAGATGCAGCCGGGCAACACGCTGGTGCAGGGCATCTTCTCTGACGGTGCGCAGGTTCGCATGCTCGATCCGCAGGGCGAGGAGCTGCACCGCTGGACGGCGGATTTCTTCGCCATCTGGCCTGATGCTGCTGACATTTTCCCCGCCACCCGCGTTCCGCAGAGCGAGCTGCATTATTTCATCCAGGGCATGGAGCCGCTCGGCGACGGTTCGATCATCCTTAATTTCGGCCAGCTTGGTGCGGCGCGCATCGATGCCTGTTCGCGCACGGTCTGGCGTTCCGACCGGCCGACGCACCATTCGGTTGCGCGCACGGCAGACGGCAATTTCCTGATCCCCGGCGTGATCGCGGTGGAGGATACGCCAGCGCAATACCTCCCCACCGGTATGAGCGCAGCCGACATCACCGCCATGATCGGCGATTCCATGTCAAAGGATTACAACAATTCGGCGCTGCTGGTGGATGCAGATGGCAAGGTGTTGAAGGAATTCTCGCTGGTGAAGGCCGTGTATGACGCAGGGCTGGACCACGCGCTTTATGCCTCGCTCACCGATGTCGCGGCAGATCCGGTGCACCTCAACGATATCGAGGAAGTGACACCCGAACTCGCTGCGAAGATCGAAGGCGTGGAGGCTGGCGACTGGCTGGTATCGCTCCGCGAAATGCACATGCTGGCGATCATTGATGCCGATGACGGCCATCTCAAATGGCACCAGCAGGGCCCATGGGTGCGCCAGCACGATCCCGACATCCTGCCCGATGGCACCATCGAGGTTTACGACAACCGCGCACAGAACGTCGGCCCTCATGTTACCGGCAGCCGCATCCTCCATTTCGATCCGGCAACCGGCGAAACGCGGACCGTTGTCCCCGTGGGCGAGGCGGACCGGTTTAATTCTTTCATAATGGGTACCCACCAGACTTTGCCCAATGGCAACCGCCTGATCGCGGAATCGATGGCCGGGCGGGCTTTCGAAGTCACTCCTGCTGGCGAAGTGGTGTGGGATTACCGCCAGACTTACGACGATGAGGCCGCTGCCCTGTTCGCTGACGCGCGCCGCATCCCCGCTGATTTCTTTGGAAAGGACGCACTGACATGCACAAACTGACCTTCCGTTCCGCCACCACGCTGGCCGCCATGGTGCTGCTGGCGCTGACTGCCGCCCCGGCGCAGGCCTATATGGGCGCAGGCGCAGGCCTCTCCGCCATCGGCTCGATCCTCAGCTTTATCGGCGTGGTGCTGCTGATGGTGCTGGGCTTCGTGTGGTATCCGGTAAAGCGCATGCTCAAGAAGGCCCGCGCCAGGAACGCTCCCGAGCAGGGCGCTGGCGAGTAAGCTTCGATAATGGCGATGATCGGCATCTATGGCTTGAGCTGCCTGCTGCTGGCGGTGTGCTTCGTGGGGCTGAAAGTCTGGCCCGCGACGCGCTCGACGCTGTCCGGCATGCAGGAGAGCTTCGCCGTGGTCGCCACTCCTGACATGGATGACGACGCCAAGGAAGCCGCGCTGCGTGCCGGATCGATCAAGGCGCTGGGGAACGCCCTCTCGCTCGCGGCAAAGCTGGCGCTGTGCGTGGGTGCTGCGGTGCTGCCGGCGTGGCTGGCGCAGCTGGCTGGCGCCTTCACCGTCGAGGCGTTCATCGCCTTCTCGCTGCGGCTTGACGTAGCCCTTGCCACGGTGGCGGTGTTTGCCGCCATCGGCATCGCGGTCCGTTCACGCAAGACCGCCGCTGCCTGACATGGCGCTGGAGGATTACAGTTTCGCAGACCGCGCGGTGCACAAGCTCGCCTTCGGTGCACGAGTGCCGCAGGACATGCTGTGCGACATGGAAGCACAGCTGCACGGTGAGGCCATCGCCGCCCAGCCCATGGGCGCGCCGATCTTCGTCACCTCGCTGCCGCGCGCAGGCACCACGCTGCTCCTCGAAGTGCTTTCCCGCCACCATGCGCTGGTGACGCACAGCTATCGCGACATGCCCTTCGTCCTGTCGCCCGTGATGTGGCGCAAGCTGTCTGGCCGCTTCCAGGTCAAGCAGGCGGCCAAGGAGCGTGCACACAAGGACGGGCTGCTGGTCAGTGTCGACAGCCCCGAAGCCTTCGAGGAAGTCCTGTGGCTGCGCCATTTCCCGGAGCATTACAGCGAGCGCGGCATCACGCCTTGGGGTGACCTGCCGGAGAGTTTTGTCACAGCGCTGCGCCACCATATGCAGGCGCTGATCCATTCGCGCGGATCAGAAGTGGGCGAAGCCCCGCGTTACATGTCCAAGAACAACGCCAACATCGCGCGCATCGCAGGGCTGGCCAAGGCCTTTCCCGAGGCACGCTTCCTCGTGCCCTTACGCGATCCGCTGGCGCAGGCGAAATCGCTGCTGCGGCAACACCAGATGGCGCTGGAAACCCATTCGCAGAGCACCTTTGCCCGTCGCTACGTGCGCGATATCGGCCATTTCGAATTCGGCGCAGACCACAAGCCCATCCTGTTCGAAGGAATGGAGCAGGTGATGGCCGAGCGCGACCCGCTCACCCTCGATTACTGGCTCGCCTACTGGATCGCCGCCTACCGCCACCTCGCTGGCGAGAAGGCATGCGAATTCATCGATATGGAATCGCTGACGGGCAGCTTTGACCCGCAAGCGCTGTGGGCAATGCTCGGCCTGCCTGCCGATGATGCCGCCAGCAGTGATGCCAAGGCACTGGTGCACCCGATCCCGCAAGCGAGCGAAATCGCAGAAGGTTCTGCACTGCGCGATGAAGCGCGCGAACTGTTCGCCAGCCTGCGCGCCACCACACGCAAGGCCGCCTGAAACCACAAAAGGCACCCGGCGCGAACCGGATGCCCTTTTGTGTCGCAACGCCTGAGCGCCGGGAATTACTTCGCCAGTTCGACCTGTTCGAATTCCAGTTCCACCGGGGTGGCGCGGCCGAAGATCGAGACGGAGACCTTGACCTTCGCCTTGTCGAAATCGAGCTCTTCCACCAAGCCGTTGAAGCTGGCGAATGGGCCTTCGAGAACCTTGACCGAATCGCCGATCTCGTAATCGACGTGGATGTCCTTCTTGGGCGCGGCCTTGGCTTCTTCCACGCCGCCGAAATAGCGCGCCGCTTCCTTCTCGGAGATCGGCTGCGGCTTGTTGTTGGTGCCGAGGAAGCCGGTGACCTTGGGCGTGTTCTTCACAAGGTGATAGACATCGTCGGTCATATTCAGCTTGGCGAGGACATAGCCGGGCATGAACTTGCGTTCGACCTGCACCTTCTTGCCGCGCTTGATCTCGGTCACGGTTTCGGTGGGCACTTCCACCTCTTCCACGCCTTCGGACAGGCCCAGGCGCTCGGCCTCTGCCAGGATCGAATCGCGGACCTTGTTCTCAAAGCCGGAGTAAGCGTGGATGATGTACCAGCGGGCCATCTGTATCTCTTTCCTGAGTTAAATCGTGTGGCCGGATCAGGCCAGTTCGAGCAGCCAGCCGACGATGGTGCTGAAGGTCGTGTCCACCGCAAGGAAGAACAGCGACAGGATCAGCATCATGATGAAGACGAAGATCGCGGTGCGGATCGTCTCTTCACGGGTGGGCCATACGACCTTGGAGGTTTCCGAACGCACCTGGCGGATGAATTCGCCGGGACTCGTCTTGCCTTCTTTCGCCATCGCTCTTGCCTTCAGCTTGCCAGCGTGAAAATTCGTTTCGTCTTTTGCCATAGGACCATCGCCGCCCCGATCATGGGATCGGGAGGGGCTGTGATGCTCCGATGTCGGAAGACACCGGCGTATTTAGGGTGCATGCGAGGCCTTGGCAAGCCTCGCGAAAATCGGTGCGAATTGCAGGGCTGGTTACAGATGCAACATAGGGGCTAGGCAGAAGCGCAGCGCGCCGATAGCCTGCCATGTTTCACGGGAACACAATCGGGGGGTCGCTATCTTGGCACCGGAACAACAGTCGCAAACTTTCCTGGACCAGGTCACCAATGTCTCGGACTTCATCTGGGGTGGCACCTGGAACGGCGAGGTCCTGTCCTGGCTTTCGATCGGCGACCAGCCCATCCCGCCGATGACCCTGATCCTGCTGGGCATCGGCATGTGGATCATGGTCGGTCTGCGCTTCTACCCCATCGTCAAGCTGGGCAGCGCGTTCAAGGGCCTGTTCGCAGGCCGCAAGGGCGAAGGTGCCGGGGAAATCTCGCCCTTTGCCGCGCTTTCCACTGCGCTGTCGGGTCAAGTGGGGACAGGCAATCTGGCCGGGGTCGCCACTGCCATTGCACTGGGCGGCCCGGGCGCGATCTTCTGGATGTGGATCACCGCGCTGATAGGCATGGCGCTGGCCTTTGCTGAAGGATCCCTCGCAATCCGCTATCGCGAAAAGACGTCTGACGGTGTCTATCGCGGCGGCCCGATGACGTACATCATGTTGGGCCTGGGCAAGAAATGGACATGGCTCGCCATCCTGTTTTGCCTCGGCACGCTGTTCTCCGCGCTGGTTACCGGCAATTCCATTCAGGCCAACGCCATCGCCGATGGCATGAACGAGCTGTTCGGCATCGAGGAATGGATTGGCGGGCTGGTCACC
>JAUIJI010000162.1 GCA_030431435.1 Alphaproteobacteria bacterium
AGAGCTTCCCCTTCTATTCCTATCGCCTGACCACGCTGACCCAGCATTCGACCGAGCTTGAACGGACAGTAAAGGCCGAAATGCTCACCCTCACAAACGATCTTGGCGGGTGCAGCGAAGTTGGCGGGCTGTTCCTTCACCCGAACGAGCGCGCAGGCGGCCTGGGCATGCTGCTCGCGCGCAGCCGCTACCTGTTCATCGCCGCCCATCGCGAACGGTTTGGCGACCGCATCCTCGCCGAATTACGCGGCATCATCGATGACAAGGGCGGCTCGCCTTTCTGGGACGCAATCGGCGGCAAGTTCTTCGGCATGAGCTTCCAGGAAGCTGACGAATTCAACGCCACGCGCGGCAACCAGTTCATCGCTGACCTGATGCCCAAGCACCCCGTCTATACGGCGCTGCTCAGCGAGGAGGCGCGCCGCGTTGTCGGCCTACCGCATCCCAATGGCCGTGCCGCCATGCGCATGCTGGAGAACGAGAACTTCTCCTACGAAGGCTATGTCGACATCTTCGACGGCGGTCCGACCATGCTGGCGCGGACGGACAATGTCGCCAGCATCAAGCACGCAGCCCATGTGCCGGTGGTCGATACCAACCTCGACAAGGGCGAAAAATCGCTGATCGCCACCGGGCGGCTGGCTGACTTCCGCTGCTGCTATGGCGCGCGCGAATTGCGCGACGGCGGTGTGGCGATCGACAGCCGGGCGGCGGATACGCTGGGCGTTGCCGAAGGTGACATGGTGTGGAGCATTGCCCGGTGACACTGGTCGAGATCAATTTTGACGGGCTTGTCGGCCCGAGCCACAATTACGCCGGTCTCAGCCTCGGCAATCTTGCAGCCACGAAGAATGCGGGCGGTATCTCTTATCCGCGCGCTGCCGCGCTGCAGGGCATTGCCAAGATGCGCGGCAATATGGGCGCAGGTCTGGCGCAGGGCTTCCTGCTGCCATTGCCCCGCCCCGATGTGAAATGGCTGGAGGCGCTGTCTGCGGACGAGAGCACCGATCCCGCGCTGGTAGCGGGTGCATGGTCTGCATCGAGCATGTGGACCGCCAATGCCGCCACCGTCAGCCCCGCGCCTGATACGGCGGATGGCACTTGCCACCTGTCGGTCGCCAACCTCGTCACCATGCCGCACCGCAGCCACGAATGGCCCGATACGCTGGCGCAGCTGCGCCTCGCCTTTGCCAACCGCGATCACTTCATCGTGCATGGCCCCGTGCCGCCGTGTTTTGGTGACGAGGGCGCGGCGAACCACATGCGCCTCACCCCCAGCCATGGCGAGCCGGGGCTGGAGGTGTTCGTCTATGGCCGCACCGGAGGCCGCTTCCCCGCGCGCCAGCATGTCGAGGCGAGCCGCATCGTCGCGCGCCGCCACGGGCTCGATCCCGCGCGCGTGCTGATGGTGGAGCAGAACCCCGATGCGATTGCTGCAGGCGCCTTCCACAATGACGTGGTGGCGGTGGCGAACGAGGGTGTGCTGTTCACGCACGAACTCGCTTTCGCCAATCCGGTCGAAACCTATGACGCGATCCGCGCCCGCTGCCCCGGTGCGCAAGTGGTGGAAGTGCCTGCCAGCGCAGTGAGCCTGGCAGAAGCGATCTCATCCTACCTGTTCAACGCGCAGCTGCTCACGCCGCCCGATGGGGAAATGACGCTGGTGGTGCCGAGCGAATGCCAGGACAGCGAGCCGGTGTGGAGCTGGTTGCAGCAGATGCTCGCAGGGAATGGCCCGATCCGCCATGTGAAGGTTGTCGATGTGCGCCAGTCGATGGCCAATGGCGGCGGCCCCGCCTGCCTGCGCTTGCGGGTGGTGGCAGACCCGGCGAGCGTCGATCCGCGCTTCATGCTCGACGATGCAAAGGCCGATGCGATGGAGAAGGTGGTGGCCGAATACTGGCCCGAACAGATCGACCCCGCCGATATCGGCAGCGAAAGCCTCGCCAGCACGATCCGCACCGCGCGCAGCCAAATGCTCGCCTTGCTGGCCCTGTCCGAACTCGCCTGATCGCAACACCCTGTCAAAGGCTGTCGGAATGCCTTACAGTCGCGCATCGGTTAACCACTGAAAACCGCAGCCTTCCGTTACTGGCACGGGCTTTGCAGAAGGTGGTGTTAAGAGAATCAGGGGTTGTGATGCTGCGCAAGATTTCCAGGTTATTTGTCATCAAGACGCGCTTCGAGGCTTTCCTGATCATCTACGCCCTCGCCCTTGGCGCAACCACGCGCGGCGCGGCTTACCTCGGCGAATATCCCGGCACTGGCGGCTGGCTGCTGTTCCTCGCCTGCACCGGCGCGGTGTTCCTTGCAGGCGCGAAGATCCTCGACTGCCTGAAATATGAGCGGGCTGCGAAAGAGGCGGAGAAGCTGGCTTCGGCTGACTGATTTCTCACACAAAGACACCAAGATGTTGCGCGATGAGGATCTTGAAGAATTGGCCACAAAGGTAATCCATTGTGGTTTTGAGATTCACCAGCACCTCGGGCCCGGCCTTCTGGAAACAGCTTATGAAGCAGTTCTGGCCGCAGAGCTGGAAGCAAATGGCCATCAGGTCAAGCGACAGGTTCCCGTTCCGCTACGCTACATAAGCATTGTCGTAGACAATGCCTTCAAGATCGACCTGCTGATCGATGATCGGCTGATTGTCGAACTTAAATCCGTCGAGAAGCTCGCCCCCGTTCATGGCAAGCAGGTGCTCACCTACCTGAGGCTGGCAGGACTGCCGCTCGGACTCCTCATGAACTTCGGCCAGGCCATGTACAAAGACGGCCTGCGGCGCATAGCAAACGACTATTACGCCGGGCACTGACCTCTTCGTGCCTTTGTGTGAGAACTGAAAGTGGGGAGTTTCTGTTGCTAGCTACTCCGCCCTATTGTTTCGGGGGCGAGGACCGTTGAGCCATGCAGCCCACACTGATCTCTCGATCAGGGGAAAGGTGGGGCGGTTCTGTTGCTAGGCCCGCCCCGGGCCCCCGGAA
>JAUIJI010000071.1 GCA_030431435.1 Alphaproteobacteria bacterium
TCATGACTATCGAAACGGATTTTGGCGGGCGCAGCGCGCTCATCACCGGTGCGGCATCCGGCATTGGCGCGGCTTGTGCCCGCTGGCTGGATGCACAAGGCATCGCGCGGCTGGTGCTGGTGGACAGGGACGAGACCGGTCTCGCCGCACTGGGCCTCACCTGCGAAGTGCAACCCCATGCAGGCGATGTCAGCGATCCGGAATTCTGGGAGGCGCTGGAGCCGCAGCTGGGCAAGCTCGACCATGCCGTGGTGAACGCTGGTGTCGCTGCCGGATCGCCCATTCGCGAGGCGAGCTTCGATCACTGGCGCGGCATCATGTCGGTCAATCTCGACGGGGCATTCCTTACCCTTCGCAGCGCAATGCGCGCGATGGAGGACGGCGGGAGCGTGGTGATGCTTGCCTCGGTATCTGGCCTGAAGCCGATGGCGGGCGCGTCAGCCTATTGCACCAGTAAGGCGGCGGTGATCCAGCTGGCGAAGGTCGGCGCATTGGAAGGTGTGCCCGATGGCATCCGCGTCAACGCCATAGCCCCCGGCGGTGTCGATACATCGATCTGGGACAGCGATCCCGGTTTCGCGCAGATGGTCAAGGACATGGGCCGCGAACAGGCGCTGGCTGCTATGGCCGAAGCCACGCCCACCAAGCGCTTCGCCAGTGCGGACGAGATTGCAGGCACCATCGGCTTCCTGCTGTCCGATGCCGCCGACAATATCACCGGCGCGGTGCTCTCCAGCGACGGCGGCTTTTCGCTCTAACCGGGCAGCCCGGCGAAATCGGTCAGCGCCGCATCGCGCAGGCCCCGCCAGACATTGCGCGCCTGCACCGTCTCGAACACATCATGCACCCGCAGCAGGTGATAGCCTGCGTCCATGCCCTTCATCGCGAAGGCTAGCGAGCCGCCGAGCCGCTGGTGCGCTGCCACTTCATTCGACAGCGCGCCGATCGTGCGCTTGCGGCTGGCACCCAGCAGCAGCGGTTGGCCGAGTGCATGGAAGAGCGGCAGCGCGTTCAGCAGGTTGAGATTATCCGCCACGCTCTTGCCGAAACCGATGCCCGGATCGAGCACGATCAGTTCGCGCGCCACGCCTGCGGCGATGGCCGCATCGCGGCGTTCCTTCAGCCAGTCGAACACGTCGAACACCACCGAAGTGTAATTCGCATCGTCATGCAGCCTTTCCGCCGCATCTGCGCTCGGCCCCGGCGCGTGCATCAGGATCACCGGTTTGCCTGATGATGCCGCATAGCCGAGGCTGTTCGGGTCATGCCGCAAGGCGGAGACATCGTTGATAATATGCGCGCCCGCCTCCACAGCGGCCTGCATCACCGGCGGGCGGCGCGTATCGACGCTGACAGCTGCGCCCATGCGCGCGCAATATTCGATGGCCGGGACGACGCGCTTGATCTCGTCGCCTTCCCACACCGCGGCAGCGCCCGGGCGCGTGCTTTCGCCGCCGATATCGATGATCGCAGCGCCTGCTTCATGCATGGCGGCGGCCTGTTCCTGCATCGCCGCTTCATCATCCATGAACTTGCCACCGTCGGAGAAACTGTCGGGCGTGACGTTGAGGATGCCCATCACCTGCGGCTGGTCGAGGCGGATGGTGCGATCCCCGCAAGCGAGCGGCGCGTGGACCTTTTGCAAGTTCGCCCATTGCGCCGCGCCTTCATCCACCAGTTCGCCGGGCAGGTCAGACAGCGCGCCGTTCATTTCCCCGGCGCTCGCCATCTCGCGGCTGACGACTTTGCCGCCTTCACGGATCACCAGCGCGAACAGGTTGGCATAGACCATCGCCCCGCCAAGGCGGATGGCATCTGCCTCCACGGTTTGCGGGCCGGTGACGGTGGACAGCGGCTGGATATAGAGTGAGAGCGTCATGCGCCTGTCTTACCTGTTCGCATTTGCTTCGGACAGGCTTTCGCCCGACGTTTCCCACTGCGTGGTTTTTCTTGATTTTCGCACGCGGAGACGCGGAGACGCGGAGTTCTTTTGCGGCGAAGCCGCTTTGCATTGATTCTCTCACAGAGGCACAAAGGCACAGAGGAATTGCGCCGCCTTCTCTGTGCCTTTGTGCCTCTGTGAGAGCAAATATAGATGCGCCTACGGCGCGTGAAAGAACACTCCGCGTCTCCGCGTCTCCGCGTGAATTCCGATTGATCAGTCCTCGATTGCGAGCAGGTAAAGCTGCCTGGCAGCATCCACAGGCTTCATCTCGCCATCCACCTCGTAATGCCAGAAGGTCCAGCCGTTGCAGCTGGGCGCGCCTTGCAGATCCTTGCCGACGCCGTGGATCGAGCCCACCAGCTTGTCGCTCTGGATCGAACCATCCGCGCGCACGGTGGCTTCGAAGCGGCGCTTCTTGTCGCGCAGCACGGTGCCGGGCTTGAGCAGGCCCGCTTCCACCACTGCACCGAAGGCAACGCGCGGCTGGCTCTTGCGGCTCTGCATGGTCTTGAGCGCACTTTCGTCGAGCGGCAGCTCCTTGGCGATGCGCTTGGTGGCAACTTCGCGATAGGCGCTCTCGCGCTCGCAGCCGATCCATTCGCGGCCGAGGCGTTTGGCGACAGCGCCGGTGGTGCCGGTGCCGAAGAACGGATCGAGCACCACGTCGCCCGCTTCGGTGGTGGCGAGCAGCACGCGGTAGAGCAGGCTTTCGGGCTTCTGCGTGGGATGCGCCTTGTGGCCGGTATCATCCTTCAGTCGCTCGCCGCCCGAACAGATCGGCAGCACCCAGTCGCTGCGCATCTGCAATTCGTCATTCAGCGTCTTCATCGCGGTATAATTGAAGTGGTAACGCGCCTTTTCGCCCTGGCTGCACCACAGCAAAGTTTCGTGCGCATTGGTGAAGCGCGTGCCGCGGAAATTGGGCATGGGATTGGTCTTGCGCCAGACGATATCATTGAGGATCCAGAAGCCGAGGTCCTGCAGGATCGCGCCGACGCGGTAGATATTGTGATAGCTGCCGATCACCCACAGCGCGCCATCGGGCTTCAACACGCGGCGCGCTTCGGTCAGCCAGTCGCGGGTGAACTGGTCATAGAGCGCGAAGCTGTCGAAATGGTCCCAGTCATCGGTCACGGCATCGACATGGCTGCCATCGGGACGGTTGAGATCGCCGCCAAGCTGCAAATTGTAGGGCGGATCAGCAAAGACGAGGTCCACGCTGGCATCGGGCAGCTTGCGCATGGCTTCCACGCAGTCGCCCGGAATGATCTGCCCCAGCGGCAGGTCTTCCTTGCGCACGGCGGGCTTTGCAGCGCGCCTGACCTTTGCGGCAGGAGCCGCCCGAACCTTCGTCAATTCACCCATGAACCAAATGCCCCCTGAAGTTATCCACAGGGTGAGTCCTGCGGAGTCCGAGGTCAAGCAACAAATGTCGCGAGGCCTGATCATGGCAGCATATGGTTAAGGCGGAACGAAAAGAGTCCGGCACAAGATATTGAGTCACTTGGCGGTTTCAGGACTCGATATCATGGGGTGTGACCTTCCGGACTCGATTGTCGTTTTATTTGCTTGTCGCAGCATCCCGGCTGCCTCACCCTGCGCAAATCAGCGATCGAGGGGAAATGTGATGGCACTGGAAGTGATCGGCGCGGGGCTCGGCCGCAACGCCACATTCTCGATGAAGTTCGCGCTGGAAAAGCTCGGCTTCGGGCCGTGCCACCACATGAGCGAAGTCTTCGCCAATGCCCGCAGCCAGATCCCGCTGTGGCTGGATGTGGTGAGCGGCAAGCCAGACTGGGATGCCGTGTTTTCCGGCTTCCGCTCCTGCACCGATTACCCCTCCGCCAGCTACTGGCGCGAACTCGCAGCCCATTATCCCGACGCGAAGATCGTGCTGACAACGCGCGATCCGGACAGCTGGTTCGAATCCGTCAGCGAGACGATTTTCTCACAGCAAATGCTCGGATCGCTGGCTGGCTCTCCCATCGAAGCGATGATGAATGGCGCGGTGCTGGCACCCTTCGGCACCAGGCTGACCGATCGCGCCTTCATGACGGACTGGTACGTGAAGCGGAACCGTGAGGTGGTGGACATGCTGCCGCCGGACCGGCTGCTCGATTTCCACCCGAAAATGGGATGGGAACCCTTGTGCGCCTTCCTTGGCGTTGACGTGCCGGATGTGCCCTTCCCCCGCGTCAACAGCCGCGACGAACTGAGCAGCGCTTCGGATGAGCAAGGCGGCCTGCCTGCCGATCCGGTCGAAGCCGAGAAGTTTGCCCGCGCCTATATCGACCAATTGAAGGCAGGCGCGTTCAACGGCTAGGCGGCGCCGACAAGTATCATTCTCGGTTCGAGTGACGGCCTTTTGGAATATGCGGCGCAAAGCGGACCGTCGGGATACGACCCAATTGCGGACATTCGAGGGTTCCCGCGTCGAGCGATTGCGCACTTTCACTCTGTTCGTGCTATCGAGACTCCATGGAACTCAGGCGGGCAATATGGCCGTTCTTCAAGAGCGTTATCGCTGCAAGTGTAGTGGCGGGTATGATCGGAGGTTCGCTGGCGGCTGTTCTCCAGCCTCCCGACATTGGGTTTTCGTCTGCACTCACCGGCTTCGCTGTCGTGCTGGTGTTCACCTTCATAGCAGTTCTAGCTGGCGCCGTATTTATCGGGCTTCCAGCGACACTCCTACTGTGGCGGCTAAATCTTGAGAACACAATGAGCTACGCTTTTACGGGCGGTGGTTGCGGCGCACTGCTGCCCGTTCTCTTGGTGCCAGAGCCATACCTCTTTGAGATTTACCCGCTGATGGGCGCTGTCGCTGGAGTGGTCGCTGGAGCGGTCTGGTGGCACACTTATCGACGACATGCCGCCAAAGACGGGAAGTGACCCAAACGTCAGCTTTCCACCCCATTCCTGCCATTCAAGTCGCTTCGCTGCGTTCCTGCTAGCTGTCGGTCATTCAGGCTGGAAAATGTCCCCGCCGCTTAGGCCGCAGCAAGGCCCGGATCGACGCCGGTCAGTTGTACCGACACATCCCACAAGCGCCGGGCCACGTCCTCGTTGCGCGCGCGGCCTGCAATGCGGCCCGGTGCGCTGTCGCCGCGCATTTCCATCAGGTGCTGCGGGCCGAAATAGTCGCCGCCTTGCGCGGATGGATCGGTGGCGGCTTGCAACGTCGGCAAGGCTCCACGCTTGGAGGAATTGAACAGCAGCTTGCCCGCCGGTTCGATCAGCGCATCGATCCTGCCGTGCCGGCCCAGCCCCGTGCCCGCGATGCCGGGATGGCAGCCGATGGACTTGACCGGTGAGCCTGCTGCCCGCAACCGCCGGTCCAGCTCCAGCGTGAACATCAGGTTTGCCAGCTTGCTCTGGGTGTAAAAGCGCGATCGCTGGTAGCCCGCCTTGCCGTCCAGATTGTCGAAATCGATCCGCCCTTGCCGATGAGCGATGCTGGATACGGTGACAACGCGCGGGTCCGGCCCGCCCAACTTTTCCAGCAACAGCCCCGTCAGTGCGAAATGGCCCAGGTGATTGATGCCGAACTGCAGCTCGAACCCGTCCTTGGTGTGATCCAGCGGCGGGCGCATGATCCCTGCGTTGTTCACCAGCACATCCAGCTTGCGAACACGGCGTGCCGCCTCGCGCACGCTGGCGAGGTCAGACAGGTCGAGCGGCAGCCACTCCACCTTTGCATGGCCGTGCGCGCGTTCGATGCGCTTGGCGGCCCAGCGTCCGCGCACCTCGTCGCGGCAGCCGAGCAGCACGCGCGCGCCCTTCTCCGCCAGCACCATGGCCGCTTCGAAGCCGATACCGCTGTTGGCCCCGGTGACGAGGATGGTGCGGCCCTTCTGGTCAGGCACGTCGCGCGCTGTAAATCCGCTCAAAATTCCATCACCAGCTGCGCCACCGGGGCAAAGCTGCGGCGGTGCAGCGGTGTGGGGCCGTGGGTTCGCAAGGCTGCCATATGCTCCTTGGAGCCATAGCCCTTGTTCCGCTCCCACCCGTAATGCGGATAGCGCTCGGCAGCCTCCTTCATCAGCCTGTCGCGATATTCCTTGGCCAGGATCGAGGCCGCGCCGATGGCCGCTTCCTTGCCATCCCCGCCCACGATGGCGCGCGCGGGCCAGCGCCATTCGGGCAAGCGGCCTTGCGGGGTGAGGTTGCCGTCGATCAGGGCTTCGTCCGCCTCCGCGCCCAGCCCCTCGCACAGGCGCTCCATCGCCAGCGTCATCGCCTTCATTGTCGCGGCAAAGATGTTGATCCGGTCAATCTCCTCGACATCGACAATGCCGATACCGAATGCGCAACTGGCGCGGATTTCCCCCTCCAGACGCTCGCGGGCCCGTGCCGTCAGCTTCTTGGAATCGCCCATGCCCTTTGGTACCGGCTTGCACAGGATCACCGCAGCGGCCACAACCGGGCCAGCCAGCGGCCCGCGACCTGCCTCGTCCACCCCTGCGACGAGAGGCCCCGCGCCAAGCCCGGCACGAAATCGAGGATTGGGAGTTCCAGATAACATGACACGCAAATTCCTGACGATTACTCTATTCCCTGCCGGCATGCTCGCGGCAAGTTGCGGCGCTTTCGCCAATGTGGAAACCAGCGCCATCGCGGCTGGCGAGCCGGTTGAGCTGGAAGATGGCAGCCCCTTCGCCGCAGAGGCCCTTCTCCAGCTTGAAGAAGGCTGGGCCGTGGCGGTGGAGCCGGGCACCGGAAACCTGCTGATCACCGAAAAGGGCGGCACGGCGAAGTATTTCGATCCGCGCGCGGGCACGGCGAAGGATGTCACCGGCCTGCCCGAAGTCGCCTATGGCGGACAGGGCGGCCTCGGCGATGTCGAGTTCGGGCCCGATTATGCCAATAGCGGCACCGTCTACATCAGCTGGGCAAAGCCTGACGAAGGCGAAGCCACCCGCGCTGCGGCGGGCATGGGCACCTTGTCCTGCGACGAACAAGCCTGCGCCATCACCGATTTCCGCCAGATCTGGCAGCAGAGCGTAGCGATCCAGAGCTTCGGCCATTTCAGCCACCGCATCGCTTTCTCGCCCGATGGCAGCCACCTGTTCATTTCGAGCGGAGACCGGATGCAGCAGGATCCGGCGCAGGACAATTCGAACAACCTCGGCACGGTGGTGCGCCTGAACCTTGATGGCACCCCGGCAGCGGGTAATCCCTTTGCCGACGCGGGCGGCGCGACAGCCGAAATCTGGTCTTACGGCCAGCGCAACATGCTTGGCCTCGATTTCGATGCCACCGGCCAGCTGTGGGCGCTGGAGCACGGGCCGCGCGGCGGGGACGAGCTCAACATGGTCGAACCGGGCAACAATTATGGCTGGCCGGTCCGCTCCTATGGCGAGAACTACAACGGCGACCCGATCGAGGATCACAGCGCGGACGATGGCTTCGTGAAGCCTGCTATTTACTGGAACCCGGTGATCGCGCCGGGCGGCATGACCTTTTATGATGGTGACATGTTCGCGGACTGGCAGGGGCAGTTGCTCGTCGCCAACCTTGGCTCGCAGTCCATCGTGCGCATCGCCACCGATGCCGAGAGTGGTTCAGCGACGGAGGAAGCGCGCTACGCTTTCCCCCGCCGCCTGCGCGGTATCGCCGTGGCTGATGACGGTGCGCTGTGGGTGGTCGAGGATGGCGGCGAAGGTCGCCTGCTGCGCCTGACGCCTGCTGGCGAGTAATCGCTGAGTCCCCGCGCAGGCGGGGACCTCCCCCAGTCTCGCGCCAAGCCGATGGCGATCCCCGCCTTCGCGGGGATTCACGATGGCAAAGTAACGCGTGAAACAATTGCATGGAGGCGCGCCGGTCCCTATCGGCGCGCCTTCCATGACTGCGAGCACCGCAAACCTGATTCCCCTCGACGGGATTGACCCGCGACTGGTCGAGCAATTGCTTGACCGGGCCTTCGGTGCCGACCGGCACGAGCGGACAGCCTACAAGGTGCGCGAAGGCACGGAATACCTGCCCGCCCTGAGCTTTGCCGCGCTGGATGATGACGACATGCTGGTGGGCACGATCCAGGCCTGGCCCGTCGCGCTCACTGACAAGCAGGGCCGCCCGCACCCGCTGATCATGGTTGGCCCCGTGGCCGTGGTGCCCGAACGCCAGAGCGAGGGCTTCGGCCACACGCTGATGCTGGCGCTCACAGGCGCACTCGATCCCGCTGCTCCCCTGCCGCAGGTGCTGATCGGCGATGCGCCCTATTATGGCCGCTTCGGCTTTTCTGCCGAGCCGACTGGCCAGTGGCAGCTCCCCGGCCCCTTCGAGCGGGACCGCCTGCTCGTCCGGGCGGCCAATCCGGCCATTTTGCCCCGCGAAGGCACGCTGGGGCCTTGGACTTCTTAAGCTGAAGTGCCATCTGTCGGGGCATGGTTTACGAGCCGCCGCCCCAACTTGCCGACATGTCGCTGTTCGACATTGCAAAAGCCCTGGAAGAGCGGCGCCTGCCACCCATCGAGAAGTGGGATCCCGAAGAGGAAATCGACAGCCGCATGCGCATCGCTGCGGACGGCACATGGTTCCATGACGGTGCGCCAATCAGCCGCCCGGCGATGGTGCGCGCCTTTTCCTCACTGCTGCTGCGTGAGGACAGCGGCCGCCACGTCCTGCTCACCCCGCAATGCCGCCAGCCGATCGAGGTCGAGGACGCCGCCTTCATCGCGGTGGATATGCAGGAAAAGGACGGTGCGCTCGTCTTCCGCCTGAACACGGACGAGTTGGTTGTGGCAGGCCCGGACAATCCCTTGCGCGCAGAAGGCGATGCCGAAACGCCCGCCATCTATCTTTCCGTGCGTCACGGCTGCGAGGCGCGGATCAACCGCTCCACCTGGGTGCAACTGGTGGAAGCCGCCGACATGGCGGATGGCGTTCCGACAGTGACCAGCAAGGGCGCGACATTCGCGCTGGTCCCGCAATGAGCAGCCTGTTCGAAAGGGTGAGCGAGTTGTTCACCAGCACCGCCCATATCGGCGCAAAGGGCCTGCATGACGATTCGAAATTCGTTCCGCCCGAACGCCGCGCCGCCGCCGTGCTGATCGCGGTGACCGAGCGCGAGGAGCCCGGCGTGATCCTGACCCAGCGGCCCATGACAATGCCCAACCATCCCGGCCAGGTCGCCTTTCCCGGCGGCAAGCTGGAGCCGGGCGAAACACCGGTCGAAGCTGCCTTGCGCGAGGCGGAGGAAGAACTGTCCATCGCCCCCGGTGACGTGCGCATCGTGGGCGAGGCGCAGCAATTTCCCACCGGTTCGGGCTTCGACCTCACCCCGGTGCTTGGCGTGATCCCGCCGGACCTGCCGATCCGCCCCGACCCGCGCGAAGTCGAATCCTGGTTCGAAGTGCCGCTGCGTTACGCTCTCGATCCGGCAAACCACGAGCAGAAGGTCGGCCTGTTTCGCGGGATCGAGCGGCCCTATATCGAGATCAACTGGCAGGGCTATCGCATCTGGGGCATTACCGGCGGCATCCTGAGCAATTTATCCCATCGCCTCGCTTGGCAGGAACTGGTGAAATGAGCACGACCCTTCCCGAGGCCGAATGGACACAGCGCGAGGACCTCGCCGATCTGGTGAAGGCGCTGGGTGACGGCACGGTGCGCTGGGTTGGCGGCGCGGTGCGCGACACCATGATGGGCAATGACGTGGCCGATGTGGATGCCGCCACCACGCATCGCCCGGAAAAGGTGATCGAACTCTGCGATGCCGCCGGCATCCGCACCGTCCCCACCGGCATCGACCACGGCACCGTTACCGCCATCCTTCCCGGCGGCAATGTCGAGATCACCACGCTCAGGCATGACGTTTCCACCGATGGCCGCCGCGCCACCGTGTCCTATGCCGAGGACTGGAAGGACGATGCCGCGCGGCGCGATTTCACCATCAACGCGCTCTATGCCGATCCGGTGACGCTGGAGGTGTTCGACTATTTCGGCGGCTTGCTGCACATGGAAGAACGGCGGGTGAAATTCATCGGCGATGCCCGCGAACGCATCCGCGAGGATCACCTGCGTATCCTGCGCTACTTCCGCTTCAATGCCCGCTTCGGCTGCAAGGTCGATCGCGAGGCGGAGGAGGCTTGCGAGGAACTGGCGAGCACGCTGAAAGGCCTCAGCCGCGAACGGGTGGCGATGGAAATGCTCAACCTGCTGGGCCTGCCCGATCCGGTCCACGCCGTCACCCGCATGGCGCATCTGGGCGTGTTGCGGGTGGTGCTACCGGAAGCAGGCGATGACGAGGTGATGGCGCTGGAGCACCTGCTCGAGCATGAGAGCCACGTGGAAAGCGAACCCCACGCCCTGCGCCGTCTGGCCGCGCTGCTGCCCGCCAACCGCGAAGTGGCGGAGAAGGTGGCCGCCCGGCTGAAACTGTCCAAGGAACAGCGCAAGTATCTAGGCCTCGTGGCGGAACGTTCAGCCGACGATGCCGAGAGCCCGCGCGCCCTCGCCTACCGCCACGGAACCGCCATTGCCCGCGACCGGCTGCTGCTCGCTGGCGAGGACCCCGCGCCGGTGATCGACTGGGACATTCCCGTGCTGCCCCTGAAGGGCGGCGAGATCGTGCAGCGCGGCATTGGCGCAGGACCGGAGGTTGCCCGCATCCTGCAAGCGGTGGAACGCCAGTGGATTGCAGAGGGCTTTCCCGAAAGGGCGCGGGTTGAAGAGCTGCTGGAAGCGGAGTTGGAAGGGTAGGTCGCAGACCCACCCCCAACCCCTCCCGCAAGCGGGAGGGGAGCAAGTTGCGCGCCGACTACCCCCTCCCGCCTGCGGGAGGGGCAGCGAGACTTGGGTTTGCTCAGCAAGCCCTAGTCGCAGCGGGGTGGGCACAACCCCCACACCCATTTTACTTGCTTATTAATGAAACTAGCCTACATGCCGCCTCGACTGGCGCGAATTCGTCGCGTTACCGGTAGCGAGCGTGAGCCTGCCCACTTCCAAAGGGGCAAGGACCGGCACCGGCTCACAGTCCACCTGCCAAAGCTTCCCGTGTCACGCTTGGGTCGCCGAAAAGGCCCCCATTCCGCACCCGGAATCCGTCCGGTGTGCGCCCGTGAACAACGAAAGATTTTCATGTCCTATTTCTCTGAACTCGGCCTTGCCGAGCCTATCCTGCGTGCCCTCGACAAGAAGGGCTACGCAGACCCCACTCCCATCCAGCGCCAGGCGATCCCCGCCTTGCTCGAAGGCCGCGACCTGCTGGGCATTGCCCAGACCGGCACCGGCAAGACGGCCGCTTTCTCGCTGCCCTCGCTTCACCGCCTCGCGCAGAACCCCACTGGTCGCTACAAACGCGCCTGCCGCATGCTGGTGCTCAGCCCCACGCGCGAGCTGGCGGCGCAGATTGCCGACAACATGCGCGGCTATGCCCGCTTCCTTGACCTTTCGGTACAGTGCGTCTTCGGCGGCGTTCCGATTGCCAAGCAGATCAAGGGCCTCGCCAATGGTTGCGATGTCATGGTGGCAACACCTGGCCGCCTGATCGACCTCGTTGAACAGAAGGCGCTGAAGCTCGACCATGTCGAGATCTTCGTGCTCGACGAGGCAGACCAGATGATGGACCTCGGCTTCATCAAGCCGCTCACCCGCATCGCCAACATGCTGCCCAAGCAGCGCCAGAGCCTGTTCTTTTCCGCCACCATGCCCAATGAAATCGCGCGGCTGGGCGAGAAGTTCATCACCAACCCGGTGAAGGTGGAAGTGGCCCCGCAATCGACAACCGCAGAGCGGGTGGACCAGTTCGTGACCTATATCGCACAGAACGAGAAGCAGGCGCTGCTGACGCTGACGCTGCAGAAGGGCCTGTCCACCGGCGAGATTGAAAGCTGCCTGGTCTTCACCCGCACCAAGCACGGCGCGGACAAGGTGGTCCGCCATCTCGTTGCCGCCGGTATCGAGGCTGCGGCGATCCACGGCAACAAGTCCCAGGCCCAGCGCACACGCGCGCTCGACGGTTTCCGTGCTGGCCGCATCCCCGTTCTGGTAGCAACCGACATCGCCGCACGCGGCATCGACGTGCCCGGCGTGTCTGCAGTGTTCAATTTCGAGCTGCCCAATGTGGCCGAACAATATGTCCACCGCATCGGCCGCACCGCTCGTGCCGGACGTTCAGGCCTTGCGATCAGCTTCTGCGCGCCGGACGAAAAGCCCTATCTGCGCGATATCCGTCGCCTTACCGGCGTGAACCCCGATACCTTCCCGCTGCCGCAGGATTTCCTGGCGCAAGCCGCACGCTTGCCCAAGCCCGCGCGCAAGGGAACCGGCGCAGAGCATTCGGATGAACGCCGCGAAGGCGGTGGCGGTACCAACCGTCGCCAGCGCGGCCGCAATCCCAAGCCGCGCCGCAACCCCGATGTGAAGATTGCACCAGCCGGGCGCGGTCGCGGTGATGGCCAACGCCGTGGCGGAAAACCGGGCGGAAGGCGTGGCGGGCGTCCACAAAGACGCTCCGCCCAGGAAGGCTGAACCCGGTAACGCTCGTTACTACAACGAGCGCCTCAGCTTCAGTTCATGGAAACTGATGCACGGTTCGTCTGCAAGTCGGTTGTGTCCCGGCGTCAGGCTGGGAACTCGGCTGTCGAGACATTTATTGGTTTCGCACAATCCATTTTGGTCGGTCCACAAGCCTGCGCTTTGCGGGACGGGGATCGGCAACCGCAGACGAACAGTACTGAGAGGACTATTTATGAAATTTGGCACCTACATCGCGGCAGCAGCCGCACTGGCACTGGCTCCCATGGCAGCACAGGCGCAGGACGTCGGCGCCACCGTGATGGGCAATGACGGCAACGCCATCGGTACCGTTCTTTCGAATGACGGTACCACCGCCGTGGTCGACACCGGCACCTACGAAGTTCCGCTGCCCGTTGATTCCTTCGGCACCAGCGAAGCTGGCCCCACGCTCAACATCACCAAGCCGCAGCTTGAAGAAATGATGGCAGCCCAGGTCGCCGCGCAGGAAGCCGCCGCTGCTGAGGCCGCTGCCGCACAGGCCGCTGCCGAAGCCGAAATGGCTGCAGCTGTCGAAGCCGCGCTTGTCCCCGGCGCTGAAGTTATTACCGCCGACGCGCAGGAACTGGGCACGGTTGACGAACTGCTCGACGGCAATGTCGTGCTTTCGGTCGAAGGTGAACTGCTGACCCTGCCGCGCAACCTGTTTGCGGTGGATGCGGATGGCCAGCTGATGGCGCTTGCCAACCTGGCCGATATCCAGGCTGCCATGGGCGGCTGATCGCGCCACGCGATACACAAAGAATACACGAAGGGCCGGTGGAGCGATCCGCCGGCCCTTTTTTTGTGGGCGTTCCTCACAGGCATTGGTGATTATCACGCGGAGACGCGGAGAGGTTTCGCCGCGCCGCAGGCGCTTTGTAAATATGCGCTCACAAAGGCACGAAGAGATAGTGCCACACTCCTCTGTGCCTCTGTGCCTCTGTGCCTCTGTGAGCGTCATTGAGAAGTGCGGCTTTGCCGCTGGCACAGCCCCTCCGCGTCTCCGCGTCTCCGCGTGATTCCCAAAACGCTTTAAGAGAACCTGTTATCCTTCGGGAAGCCCGTCGGCGGCATGCGCCCGGCAGCGCCGCGTGCCACCTTCCACATGGCAATCTCGCTTTCGGTGCGGGTGCGATCGCCCTTGCCGCCCATTGTCCAGCTGAGGCCGTCTTCCAGTTTCAGCGTGGTGGCATCGGACAAACCGCCATCGCGATAGCGTTGCAACGTCACACCCTGCCCGCGCGCCATCACTGGCATCTCGTCCAGCGCGAAGACGACGAGCTTGCGGTTCTCGCCGACCACGGCAACGTGATCGTGCTCTGGCGCGATGGCGCGGACCACGGCCAGCTTCGCATCGCCCTTGAGGTTCACGACCTGGCGGCCCTTGCGCGTTTCGGCCAGCAGTTCGTCCGTCACCGCGACAAAGCCCTTGCCGATGGTGCTGGCGAGCAGCAGCTGCTTGTCCTTCTGGTGTACCATCATCGCCACGATATTGGCCGATGCCTCGATATCGAGCGTGTTGCGCACCGGCTCGCCAAAGCCGCGTGCGCTCGGCAGCTTGTCCGCCCCGAGCGTGAAGAAGCGGCCATCATCGCCTGCCAGCAAAAGCTTGTCCGTGGTCTGGCAATGGACCGCGAAGGCCGCCTCGTCGCCTTCCTTGTACTTGAAATCGCCGCAGCCATCCTCGCCCAGCTCGACATGGCCCTTGGCGGCGCGCACCCAGCCCTTTTTCGAGAGGATCACCGTCACCGGCTCCTTCTCGATCATGGCATCCATGCTGAACTCGACCGTAGGCGCGGCTTCCTCGATCCGCGTGCGGCGCGCGCCGAGCGCGGTATCCTCGGCATATTCCTTGCGCAGCGCGGCAAGGTCGCGCTTCAGGCGTGTGCGCTGGCGGGCCGGGCTTTCAAGCAGCTTGTTGAGCTCGTCCTGCTCTTTCAGCAGATCGTCCTTTTCCTGCCGCAGCTGCATTTCTTCCAGCTTGCGCAAGCTGCGCAAACGCATGTTGAGGATGGCTTCGGCCTGCCGGTCAGTCAGGCTGAATTCGGCCATCATCACGGCCTTGGGATCGTCCTCGTAACGGATGATCTCGATCACCCGGTCAAGGTTGAGGAAGGCAATGATATAGCCTTCGACCAGCTCCAGCCGCGCGGCGATCCTGTCCAGCCGGTGCTGCGTGCGGCGCTGGAGGATGTCGATCTGCGCGACGATCCAGTTGGTCAGCAGCTCCTTCAGTCCCATCACCATCGGCGTGCGGGTTGCGTCCAGCACGTTGAGGTTGAGGCCGAAGCGCGTCTCGAGATCGGTCAGCTTGTAGAGCGATTCCTTGAGCAGCTCGGGATCGACATTGCGGCTCTTGGGGATAAGGACGATGCGGATATTCTCGTCGCTCTCGTCCCGCACATCCTCGAGGATCGGCAGCTTCTTGTCGCCGATGGCTTGCGCAATCTGTTCGATCAGCTTGCCCTTGGGCACCTGATAGGGAATTTCGGAAATGACCAGCTGGTATCCGCCGCCCTTCTGGCGTTCGATACCGGCATCGCGGTCTTCCTGGCTCTGCGCCTCTTCGGCATAGAACCGCCCCCGCACACGGAACGAGCCGCGGCCCGTTTCATAAGCGTGGGAAATCGCCTCCTGGCTGTCCACGATCAGGCCGCCGGTGGCAAAGTCCGGCCCCTTGAACACGCCCATCAGTTCCTGATGCGTGACGTCCTTGTTGAACAGCACCAGCTCTGCCGCATCGACGATCTCGGCAACGTTGTGGCTGGGGATGCTCGTCGCCATACCCACGGCGATACCGCTGGCGCCATTGGCCAGCAGGTTGGGGAAGATGCCGGGGAAGATTTCCGGCTCCTGCTCCTCGCCATTGTAGGTGGGGATGAAGTCGACCGTGCCTTCGTCCAGCCCCTCCATCAGGGTCATGGCGGTCTTGGTCAGGCGGCATTCGGTATAGCGATAGGCGGCCGCGTTATCGCCATCGATATTGCCGAAATTGCCTTGGCCCTCAACCAGCGGATAACGCAGCGTGAACGGCTGGGCGAGGCGGACCATGGCATCATAAACCGCCACGTCGCCATGCGGGTGATACTTGCCGATCACGTCGCCCACGACGCGCGCCGATTTCTTGAAGGTGCTGTCTGGCGACAGGCGCAGCTGGCGCATCGTCCACAGCAGGCGGCGGTGGACCGGCTTCAGGCCATCACGCAAGTCCGGCAGCGAACGTGCTGTAATCGTTGACAAGGCATAGACGAGGTAGCGCTCCGAAAGCGCGCTTTCGAACGGTTCGCGGGTAATGCCCGCGCCGGAATCAGACGGTTCTTCAACGGTTGCCATGCGCTTCGCCCTATCACCGTCTCGCCCTGCCGGACAGCACGGAACAACGCGCTTTCCCCACCCGTTGAACGATCAAACGCCAATTCACGAACAAGGAGCTTATTTCATGGCACAACGCGTAATGATCCTCGCCACCAACGGGTTTGAACAGTCGGAGCTGGAAGGCCCCAAGGCCAATCTCGACGAAGCAGGCTACGAAACCGTCGTCGTCAGCCTGGAAGATGGTGAAATAACCGGCTGGGACGAGAAGGACTGGGGCAGCAATGTCGCGGTAGACCTGACCGTCGACGAAGCGGAAGCAGGCGAATTCGATGCCCTGCTGCTGCCCGGCGGCCAGATCAATCCCGATATCCTGCGCATGAATGACAAGGTGATCCAGCTGGTTCGCGATTT
>JAUIJI010000072.1 GCA_030431435.1 Alphaproteobacteria bacterium
ATCTCCCCGCGGCGAACCTTCAGGAACAGGTCCTCATGCACCACGAAATCACCAAAGGCATTGGTGAGGCTCTTGATGACGATCGGGAATTCGCCGTCGAAATGAAGGTCCTCGATGCTCATCCCCAGCCGATCTCCGTGAAGAACACGGCGAAGAAGGCGTCGAGCACGATCACCATGAAGATTGCCTGCACCACGGCCTTGGTGGTGCGCAGGCCCACATCCTCTGCATTCCCGGAAACCTGCATGCCCTGATAGCAGCCCGAAAGAGCCACGATCAGGCCAAACACCGGCGCCTTTACCAGCCCGACGTAAAGGTCCCAGATCGGCACCACTTCCTGGATGCGGGAAAGGAAGGTGAGGAACGGAATACCCAGCATCAGGTCACCAATGACCGCGCCGCCGATAATGGCCACGCAGGAAGCGAAGAAGCCGAGCAATGGCATCATGATGATTGCTGCCAGGATGCGCGGCAGAACCAGCGCTTCCACCGGGGCGACGCCGATGGTGCGCATGGCGTCGATTTCCTCGGTCAGCTTCATCGTGCCGATCTGCGCGGCAAAGGCAGAGCCGGACCGGCCCGCCACCATGATTGCCGTCATCAGCACACCCAGTTCGCGCAAGGTAATGCGGCCGACGAGGTTCACGGTCAGCGTCTCTGCGCCGAATTGCGCCAGCTGTACCGCGCCCTGCTGGGCAATCACGATACCGATCAGGAAGCTCATCAAGCCAATAATCGGCAGGCTGGTGATGCCCACCAGTTCCATCTGCCGCACCAGCGCCTTGCCGCGCAGGCGCGAGGGGTGGCGGATGGTCATGCCGATGGCCGCAATGATCGCGCCGAGGAAGCCGACCACGCGCCGCACGCCGTTGGCAAAGTCGAACACCGCAGCGCCCACCTGTTCCGGCACGCGCAGATAGAACCACTCACGACGAGGCTTTACATCGGCGCTGCTGGCGCTTTCCTCCACCGCTTCAAGCAGGATATCTGCCTGTTCGCTGGCTCCGGAAATCTCGGCGGAATGTTCTTCGGCAAAGCGATGGATTACCCATGCACCCACCGTGTCCACCGGATGCGCTTCGGATATGTCGACGCGGTGTACCGGGCCTTCCATCTCGCGCAGGTCCGTGTCGAGATGGCCGATGGTGGATACCAGCAGCGGGCCGGTGACCACCACAGTGGTTTGCCCGCCTTCTTCCGTAACCGTGAAATCCGCCCACTCGCGCATGATGCAAGGCTATGCGGACAAATGCTGCCGCCCGCAAGGCAATCCCGCCATTGCCCTTGGGGATTAGCGCTGGCAAAGGCTCTTTCGATTCTGGATTTGCGGCTTCGGCCCGCTCCCCCTCCCGATCACCCTATGGTATTCTCTGGCGTGGTCGGGAGGGGGAGCGGGCCGGCACCGCCACTGAGCGTTAGCGAAGCAAAAAAATGACCCGCGAACTTGCCAAGACTTTCGATCCCGCCGCTATCGAGGCGAAATGGTACGAACACTGGGAAAAGGGCGGCTTGTTCCGGCCTGAGCGCCCGAACGCGGAAGCCTTCACCATCGTCAATCCGCCGCCGAACGTTACCGGCTCGCTCCACATCGGCCATGCGCTGGACAACACGCTGCAGGACATCGTGATCCGATATGAGCGCATGCGCGGCAAGGATGCGCTGTGGGTCGTGGGCACGGACCACGCCGGCATCGCCACGCAGATGGTGGTCGAACGCCAGATGGAGGAACGGCAGGACAAGCGCACCAACTATTCCCGCGAAGCCTTCGTGGACAAGGTGTGGGAGTGGAAGGAAGAGAGCGGCGGCACGATCACTCGCCAGCTGCGCCGCCTCGGCTGTTCGATGGACTGGTCTCGCGAGCAGTTCACCATGGACGAGCATTTCACCAAGGCGGTGCTTAAAACCTTCGTCGATCTCTACAACGAAGGCCTGATCTACCGCGACAAGCGGCTGGTGAACTGGGACCCGAAGCTGCGCACCGCGATCTCCGACCTTGAGGTGGAGACCGAGAATGTGCAGGGCGGCTTCTGGCACTTCAAATATCCGTTGGCCGATGGCGTAAAGCTGGATGATGGCCGCGATTACATCGAAGTCGCCACCACGCGTCCGGAGACGATGCTGGCGGATATGGCCGTGGCGGTTCACCCGACGGACGAGCGATACAAGAGCGTTATCGGCAAGCACGTTGTCCTGCCCATCACCGGCCGCCGCGTGCCCGTGGTGGCTGACGAACATGCCGATCCCGAACTCGGCTCAGGCGCGGTGAAGATCACGCCGGGGCATGACTTCAACGATTTCGACGTGGGCAAGCGCGCCGGGATTGCGCCTGCTGACATGCTCAACATGCTCGATGCCGATGCCAATGTCTGCCAGACGGCGGACGGGCTGGTGCCGGAGGAATATATCGGCCTGCACCGCTTCAAGATCGAAGGCGAAGCGGGCGCGCGCGAACTGGTGGTGCAGCGCCTCAAGGAACAGGGTTTCCTGATCCCGCATGTCTCGAAAAACAAGAAGGGCGAGCAGGTCGAAAGCGACGCCGAGCCGCGCACAATTGCGACCCCCTTCGGCGATCGCGGCGGCGTGGTGATCGAACCCTGGCTGACGGACCAGTGGTATGTGAACGCCGAAAAGCTCGCTGCTGCGCCCATCGAGGCAGTGAAGAATGGCGATATCGAGATCGTCCCCAAGACTTGGGAAAAGACCTTCTTCAACTGGATGGAGAACATCCAGCCGTGGTGCGTGAGCCGCCAGCTGTGGTGGGGCCACCGGATTCCGGCGTGGTATGCCGAAGATGGCTCCGTCTACGTTGCGGAAACCGAGGAAGAGGCACAGGCGCAGGCTGGCGAAGGTGTTGCCCTCACCCGCGACCCTGACGTCCTCGACACATGGTTCTCCTCGGCCCTGTGGCCCTTCGCCACGCTCGGCTGGCCGGACGAGACTGAACTTCTCGCCAAGCACTACCCCAACAACCTGCTGGTTTCCGGCTTCGACATCCTGTTCTTCTGGGATGCGCGGATGATGATGCAGGGCATGAAGATGACCGGACAGGTGCCGTGGCCGCGGCTTTACCTCCACGGCCTGGTGCGTGCGGCGGATGGCTCCAAGATGTCCAAGTCCAAGGGCAATGTCGTCGATCCGCTGATCCTGATTGACCAGTATGGCGCCGATGCGCTGCGCTTCTTCATGGCGGCGATGGAAAGCCAGGGCCGCGACATCAAGATGGATGAGAAGCGCGTCGAAGGTTATCGCAATTTCGCCACCAAGCTGTGGAACGCCACCCGCTTCTGCGCGTCCAACGGCATCGGCGGTTCCTCCACCATCGCCGCGCCAGAAGCGAAGCTGGCAGTGAACCAGTGGATCATCGGCGAAGTGCAGCAGACGGTCGAAACGCTCGACAAGGCGATGGCAGACCTGCGCTTCGATGCGGCGGCGAACTGTATCTACCACTTCACCTGGGACCGCTTTTGCGACTGGTATCTGGAGCTGATCAAGCCGGTGCTCAATCCTCCCCAATCTGGGGAGGGGGACCAGACGCAGTCTGGTGGAGGGGCACCCTCCGACGAGCAGGCCGACGCTGGTTCCGGGACCGATAGCGAGCCCCTCCACCATCCTGCGGATGGTTCCCCTCCCCGTGCCGGGGAGGAGTGGTCTGCCGCTGCCGAAACCCGCGCGGTTGCAGGCTGGGCGCTCGACCAGATCCTCGTGATGCTGCACCCCTTCATGCCCTTCGTCACCGAAGAGCTGTGGAACGCGCAGGGTGAGCGGGACTACGAGCTGATCCTCGCCAAGTGGCCTGAGCCACAGGCGAGCATTTCCAAGCAGGCGACCGACGCCATCGACTGGGTCATCGCGCTCACCACGGCAACACGCGGCGCGCGCAACGAACTGGGCATTTCGCCCGGCGAAAAGCTCGCAGCATACTGCCCTGCCCCGTCCGATCTTGCGAAGCGCGTGGTCGAACGCAGCGCGGCGGCCATCGAGCGCCTCGCCCGCCTGACCCCGGTCAGCTTCGACGAACCGCCCGCAGGCGCGGCCATGCAGGTGACTGCCGGGTCTGACGTGTTCATCGTGCCGCTTGAAGGCGTGATCGACATCGAAGCCGAGCGTGCCCGTCTCGAAAAGGCACTGGCAGCATCGCAGAAGGAAGCAGGATCGCTCGAAGGCCGCCTCGGCAATGCCAACTTCGTCGAACGCGCCAAGCCCGAAGCGGTGGACAAGGCCCGCGAGGACCTCGCCCACCACAAGGCGGAGATCGAGCGGCTGACAGCGGCGCTGGAACGGCTAGGCTAGCGCGCCCCTCCCCCTTGATGGGGGAGGGATACGCAGGCTTGGCGGCTTGCCCGCCTAGCCGGAGTTGGGTGGGGGTGACTGGCGTGCCAGTCGCGGTTGGCAAACCACCCCCATCCAGGCGACGCTAGGCGCATACGCGCCAAGCTCTGCCATCCTTCCCCCATCAAGGGGGAAGTGAAGGTGTGTCTGCATTTCCTACGCGCGGTGAAATGTGCAATGGCGGAAGCGATGCCTGATCACTCCGCCTTTCCAGCACCGCACCGCATGGTGACACTTCGCTTCCGCGAGGGTGACGGATCACGAGCAGGAGAGTTACACAATCGCGCGCAGGGTTACACTTTGCGCGACAAGGTGACACTTCACTCGGCGCACAGTCACAAAATGCAGCTTTTCGCTCCAAGACCGTGTTCCAAGTGTTCCACCCTCGCCCCCTTCAAAGGGCGAATCGCATGACCCTCACCGTCGCCACGCAGGCCGAAAACGAGCCGGAAATCTTCGCTTCGGTACAAGGCGAAGGGCCGAGCATGGGACGCCCCGTCGCATTTCTGCGCCTTTCCCGCTGCAATTTGGCATGCACATGGTGCGACACGCCCTACACCTGGCATTTCGAGGGCGACAATCGCCCGCATCGCGGCGGCGAGACCTTTGATCGCAAGACCAACCAACTGAGCCTGGACGTACATGACGTGGCGCAGCGCATCAGGCAGCTGGGGCAGGATCGCCTCGTCATCACCGGCGGGGAACCCTTGCTGCAAGCGGCCAAGCTGGCAGACATGCTGGCGCATCTCCCTGATATCAGCGTGGAGATCGAGACCAACGGCACAGTCAAGCCCATCGCGCGGCTGGATGTGCTGGTGGACCAGTACAATGTCAGTCCCAAGCTTGCGCATTCGGGCAATCCGGCTGACCTCGCCCTCATCCCCGAAATGCTCGACTTCTGGGCCAGCGAGCCGCGCGCCTTCCTGAAGTTCGTGATCGCCAGCGAAGAGGACGTAGAAGAAGTGCTGCACCTCCAGCGCATCCACCATATCCCGCCTTCGCGCATCTTCCTCATGGCCGAGGGAACCGACAGCACAACTATCGTAGAGCGGTCAAAATGGCTTTCTGCGCTATGCATGAAGCATGGCTTTCGGCTAAGCGACCGCCTCCACATCCACCTGTTCGGGGACACACGCGGGACATGAGCAGCACGCCTGCCACCAATGACGAAGCTCCTGCCGCGCCCAAGGCCCCCATGAAGGGAGACCTGACGCAAGGCCCGATCATGCCCACGCTGCTGATGTTCAGCGTGCCGACCCTGCTGTCCAGCGCGCTGCAATCGCTGAACGGCACGATCAATTCGATCTGGGTGGGGCGGCTGATCGGTGAAGCGGCGCTGGCTGCCACCGCCAACGCCAACATCATCATGTTCCTGATGTCCGCCGCCGCTTTCGGCCTGGGCATGGCGGGTACGGTAAAGATCGGCCAGCGATTTGGTGCGCGCAATATCGACGGCGCACGGCGCACCTTCGGCACGGCAGTGGGCTTTTCCTTCATCGTGATGACGGTGATCGCGGCGATCGGCTTTGCCTTTACCGGTCCCTTGCTGGACCTGCTCGGCACGCCCGGAGAGGCATGGCAGCTCGCTTTCGACTATCTGCGGATGTTGTTCGTTTCCATGCCCGTGGTCATGGCATCGATCATCCTGCAGATGGGCCTGCGCGGATCGGGAGATGCGCGCACACCGCTGATCTTCATGGGGCTCACAGTGGTGCTGGACGTGATTTTCAACCCCATCCTGATCACCGGCTGGGACCCCTTCCCCGAACTCGGCATCACCGGCTCTGCCCTGTCGATGGTGATCGCTGCGGTCACCAGCTTCATCGCCATGGTGATCTATCTCTATGTCAAGGACCTGCCCCTGCGCCTGCGCGGGCCGGAAGTCGCCTATCTCAAGCCGGATAGCGAGGAGCTGAAATACATCATCGCCAAGGGCGTGCCGATGGGGGCACAGATGCTGGTGGTGAGCGCGGCAGGCATCATCATGGTCGGCCTTGTAAACCAGGAAGGCCTGCTGATGGCCGCTGCCTATGGCGCGGTAATGCAGCTGTTCACCTATATCCAGATGCCCGCGATGGCGATTGGCGGCGCCGTGAGCGCCATGGCCGCGCAATATATCGGCGCGAACAAGTGGCACGGATTGGCAGACCTGGCGAAGGCCGGCCTCATCGTGCAGTTCGTGATGACCGGCGCTGTCACCGTTGTGCTGCTATTGTTCGACAGGCCGGTGCTGGTGCTGTTCCTGGGGCCAGACAGCCCAGCCGTGCCGCTTGCCCAGCATATGCAGTTGCTGGCCAGCTGGAACTTCGTGATCTTCGGCGTGACCATGGTGCTGACATCGATCATGCGCGCGGGCGGCGTGGTCTGGGTGCCGCTGGCGATCCTGTTCATATCGCTCTACCCGATCCGCCTGGGTTTCTATTACCTGACCTATGACGCGCTGGGCGCGGACGCGATCTGGTGGTCCTATCCGGTCAGCGCCTTTGCGGCCTTGCTGCTGGCATGGTGGGCCTATGCCCGCCCCGGCTGGCGCGAGAAAGCCAGGGCCGAAAGTGCGGAAGAGGCGCAGGAGCAGGCCCACGCCGACGGCGAACCGACCGGTCGGATGAATCCTGATTTGTGATGTTTGTGTTGCGAAGGCGCATCCGCGTCTTCGACTTCGCTTCCGCCCTTGCGGTCACTGGCGTGACCGAGAAAGCGCTTTCCTACTGACTTGGCGCGGGTTCAGGTCAGCCAAGCGGAAAGGAGGTACCGAAGCGCAATCGTGGCGCCGAAGGCGACACCAGCGTGCGACCGCACGCCGCCCGGTAGGGCGTTAGCCAAGTGAGCGGACGCGAACGCCGGCGCTTGAGGCCAAACAAACCAGCAAGGCAACTTAGTTGCCTTGCGTTCTCCAGCGCTGGACCACGCGTTCGACCTGTTCTTCCTCGCCGCCTTCCTCGCTCCACAGTTCCACGAAGCTCGGGTCTTCGGATGCCGGTCGCTTGCTTTCCTCGAGGTTGTCGAAGTTCACGCGGATCGGGATCGACACGCCCTCGCCGCAAATGATGCATTCGCGGTTGCGCAGCGCGGGGATCGAATCGAGGAAACCGCGCGCGCCTTCCGGCATGGCGGATTTCACGAAGGCCTGGTCGCGATCGTTGTTCAATCGCATGGAGATGATCGTGCCGCATTGCGACAACACGCCTTCGGCCAAGTCAGAAGGGCGCTGGGTGATCAGGCCCAGCGAGATGCCGTATTTACGGCCTTCCTTGGCGATACGCGAAAGGATGCGCCCGACAGACGAGCCATCGGCGTTCTTCTCGTTCGGCACGTAGCGGTGGGCTTCCTCGCACACCAGCAGGATGGGGCGGGTCTTTTCATGACGCCCCCAGATCGCGAAGTCGAACACCATGCGGCTGAGCACCGCCACCACCGTGCTGGTGATGTCGGACGGCACGCCCGACACGTCGATGATCGAGATCGGCTTGCCATCGCCCGGCATGCGGAAGACCTTGGAGATAAAGCTTGCCATGGTGTCACCCACCAGCATGCCGGAAAACATGAACTGGTATCGCGGATCGGCCTTCAGTTCGTCGATCTTGGTCTTGATGCGCATATAGGGCGCAGAGGTGGTTGCCTTGTCGAGCTTGCCCATCTCGTCCTGCAACATGTTGGTCAGGTCGCTGAGGAGGTACGGGATAGGCGAATCCACGGTGATCTTGCCCATCTGCTGCGCCATGCGGTTCTTGCTGCGGGCATGCAGCAGGCACTTGGCAAGAATGTCCTTGTCTTCCTGCAGATCGTTGCCGCTGGACCGCAGAAGCACTTCGCAATGCTCTTCGAAATTGAGCAGCCAATACGGCATCTGCAGGTTGGAAACGTCGTAGATCTGGCCGGTATTGCGGAAGGCGGCGGAATATTCGCCATGCGGGTCAATCATCACGATATGGCCCTGCGGTGCCGCCTGGCAGATGCGATGCAGGATCAGCGCGGCGCTGGTGGATTTACCGGTACCGGTGGAGCCGAGCAGCGCGAAGTGCTTGCCGAGCATGGCATCGATATAGATGCCCGCACGGATATCGCGGGTGGGATAGACCGTGCCGATCTGGATCGCGCTGCGCCCGTCACTGGCGTAGATCTGGCGCAGGTCATCGGTGGTGGCCGGAAAGATCAGCGCACCGGGAATGGGATAGCGGGTCACACCGCGGCGGAAACCGTGGATCTTGCCGGTCAGCTTTTCTTCCACGCCTTCGCCCATGAAGTCGATATTGGCGACAACCATGTTGCCATCGCCGCGCCGGTCCTGTCGCTGGTTGCGCACGCTGGCGAGCAGCCACCCGTCCTTGGTGCGAATCTTGACCTGGCTGCCGACCTGTCCGGCAAGCGCAACAGACGGGTCAGGGTCTTCGCTACATTCGTTGAGGCGCACCATGTCGAGCGCGATCTGCGAGCCCGAACCGGCAATTTCCATCACCACGCCAATGGGTTGGCTGGCATTGTCATCGGCCATTTTGGCATCCGGCGCATCATGTGCGGCGGGCTGCTGTACTGCCGAAGCAACACTGGACTGTGCCTCCGGTTGGGGCGGCCGCGACATATCGGACATACAACAATTCCTCCCGCACAGATGTGCTCGTGCAGGCGGCAGCATTAGGAGGAGAGGGTTAAGATCGGGTCAATCAGACCTGAAAAGCAAAGCTGCACAGTAGGTTGGCTGCACCGCTTGATACAGATCAGACCAACGCGAAGAGGCGTCCCGCCGCCCAGCCCATGAACAGCGAGAGAAATACCGCCAGCAGGCCATAGGCGAAGCTGTTGTCGACAGCCTGCTCGGCCACGTCGCGATCGAAGCCTTCCTTGCGTACCAGCACTTCGGAACTGGCCGCAGCGATCACCCGCCCGTCGCGCACGGCGAAGGTCTCGGCGACATAGCGCCCGACAACGACATTGGACGGAAGGTATATCCGCGCCTGGTAGAGCACGCCCTCGCTGATCGAAACGCCCTGCTCATCCTGGACGTAGAGCCCTGTCTCGCGTCGCAGGTCCACCAGCCCGCTGGTGAAGCGGGCGTGCTGTTCGGGATCGATGGTGCCGGTGGGCGAGAGTTGCAGATAATCGAGCCCAAATTCATAGATAGCCGCCGTACTCTCGTCGACGATATCCGCAATCGGTGCCGAACTGGACAGGCCGAAGAAGGACGGGACCGATCGCAGCGACATCGCCTCGGCATTGATCCAGATGCCCGCAAAGCGCTGCTTCTCGCGGATCTGTACCGGCTCCGAAGGGCCGCGCAGGATCACCACGATATCGAAATCGTCGCCCGCACGGCTGCCATCGGGGTCGAGCAGCGCACCATAGAGCAGCAAAGTCTGGCCGGTGAACCCCTGTTGCACCAGCACTTCATGCTGGCTGACTTCGGGCACCAGGATCGGGTCCCGCCCCTGCGCCGATGCGGCGGAAGACAGCGCCAGAACCGCCATCGCGATCAAGGCGAGCAGCCCCCTCACAGCGGCGTCACCGTGTAGAAGGCATCGGGAATGACGAAGAGGCCGAACAGCATGATCGCTGCGACCACCAGCACGATGGCGGCAAGGATCAGGCGCAGCCATTCGGGCTTCACCGTCACCGCGATACGGCTGCCGATCTGCGCGCCGGAGACCGATCCAAGCAGCAGCAGCGCCGCGAGCACGATGTCCACCGCCTGCGTTGTCAGCGCATGGACCATGGTTGTCATCATGGTCACGAACAGGATGTTGAACAGCGATGTGCCGACAACGACATTGGCGCTCATGCCGAGGATGTAGAGCATGGCGGGGACCATGATGAAGCCGCCGCCCACGCCCATCAGCATGGTGAGGATGCCCACCACCAGCCCCATGATGAAGGGGCCGAGCGGCGAGATGTAGAGGCCGGAACGATAGAACCTCCAGCGCATCGGCAGCGCAGCGATTACGGGGTGATGGCGACGCTTGGCGGCGCGGCGTTTTTCCTGCGGCTTGCGGTTGAGCGCCTGGATCGATTCGCGCCCCATCATCGTGCCGATCGTGCCAAGCAGGATAACGTAAAGCATGTTGATGACGACATCGATCTGGCCAAAGGCGGAAAGCAGGTTGAAAATACCCGCCCCGATCAGCGCGCCGATCAGGCCTCCGGCAACGGTCACCGCGCCCATCTGGTAATCCACTCCGCCGCGCTTGGATTGCGCAATCACACCCGAGACACTAGCGCCCGTCACCTGCGTGGCCGCCGATGCCGCGGCCACCGTTGGCGGGATGCCGGAAAAGATCAGCAGCGGCGTAGTGAGGAACCCTCCGCCCACGCCGAAGATGCCGGAAAGGATACCCGTCAGCCCGCCAAGCACCACGATCCACACGCCATTGATGGCAAGGTTCGCAATGGGCAGGTAGACATCCATGGCTAGCGCCTAACGCATAGGCGCGATGGATTGAAGATGAATGGTGGCCTGTGCCTAAAATCCGGCGGATAGTGTGAGCGCAGGGCCACTAGACGGCTCTGCATCACCGGCAACACGGAAACGATAGTCAGCTGCCACGCGCCCTCTGGCATCGCCCATGCGGAATGTCACAGAAGCGCTGGGCCCGATGTCCAGCCGCTCGCCGTCATCCTGCGCCCCGCCCCAGATCGCGGCACCGGCACGAAGATCGAAATCTCCAACCGAAGCAAGGCTGCGGTCAACCTGAACCTGTCCATCAACAAAGGCGGTTGAATAGCTGCCGCCGACGTAACCCGCCTGGGCATAGGCGCGCGCTTCAAGCCCGCCCGGCAGCGGCTGCGGAGCCAGTTCGGTCACGGCATAGGCGGCAGCACGCACCTCGCTGCCCGCCGCGCGCTCGCTCACGCGCATTTCGGCAGCGAGGCGGATCGGAAGCTTTGCCAAGGGCCTGGCCGAAAGGCCTGCCGCCACTTCCTGCTCGCTCGCCCCCTGCAAGGCAGCCGAGCCGCGCACATAGGCCTGCGGTCGGTGCGCGCTCGTCGGAGCCAGTTCGTACCGCACAACGGCACCCAACTGGCTGCGGCCGTAGGAAGGCCGGCCGGAGGTGAACGGGGTTGTCGTGTCATCGCGCCAAAGCAGCCAGCCATCGCCAGACCAGCGACTGGCGCGTCCGGCTTCCGATACCTGCCGCGGGGCATCGGGCAAACGGGCAGCGGCAAGGCGCGGATTGGACGGTGCTTGCGAGCCGTTGTTCGCCCCCGTCTCCCGGCGGAAGAATGCAGCGATCTCCGGCGGCACCTCCATGCTGGAGAAGCCTGCCGCCGCCAGCAGCGTATGACCCGCTGCCATGCGCATGGGCGAAGGTCGACCATTGGCAGCCTGCGGACCAGCGCGGGAAGCGACCGGCACCTCCGGCTCGCCTGGCGCGAAGAGCGACCTGCGCGACTGCCCGGAATTGGCAGGATCGTTCCAGCCGCCTTCCATCGGCGCTTCGGCAGGAGCGATTGTCGGCGAAACGGGGGCATCTGCCGGCCTGTCGGTTCGCAGATCAGGCGAATGCAGGTGATACCGGCGATCAGCCGCCCCCCTATTGGAGACATTGCTCCCGGATGTTTCCTCACTGGCCTGAGCGGCATGATAGTCTTCAGGCAGAGGCGAAACCCACGTGGCAGCGCGCAGCGCGCTCCACCCGACCAGCAACACAGCCAGCATCACCACGGGCTGGCCGCGAACGCCTTTGCTATCAGCGGATCGGCGCGCGCTCACAATACGGCCCTCAACGGCTCGGGCATTTGCTCAGGTGCTGCCGGGTGCTTCTCGTGAGAGGTCTTTTCCCAGAACGGTGCTCCTCCACGCAGCGTGCGCAGGTATGCGACCAGAGCGCGTCGGCCGGCCATGATCGAAATGACGTTACACACCGGTATGCGCAGCACCGCGCGCAGCCCTTCCAGCGCGCCATACTCCCGCGCTGTGAAGGCGAAGCGCAGCAAGGCGCGCCACACAAAGCTGACCAGATTGGCCACCACCAGCGCGCTGAGCAGGGGATCGGCCTTCCATGGCCTGTCGATGCCAAATGCACCGAGCAGATACATCAGACCTGCAAGCAGGAAGAACGTATAGCCGCAAGCGAGCACCAGTGCCGCAAGCGGTCCGCGCCGGTCTCGCAGGCGCATCCAGTTTTCGGCCAGGCCGCCTTCCCAGCCAAGCCGGTCCCATCCTTGCAGGCTGATGCCATGGACCCAGCGCGCCTTTTGCCGGACTGCCTCATCAAGCCGGGCCGGGAAATAGGCACGGGTCGCCACCAGCGAGCCATCTTCATCGCGCACGCGCAGGAAGCGCGACCGACCGCCTGCAGCCTCGATCCGCATTCCCAGTTCATAATCCTCGGTCAGCGATTCGACCGAGAAAGGCACGCCGTCGCCCTGCAAACTGGCCATCTCGCGCAGGATTGCGCGGTTAAAGGCGCAGCCTACGCCTGCAGCAGGCATGCAGGTGCCCAGCCAGTCGCGCACCACCATGCTCTTGCCGTGCGCCTCGGCGAATTCCTCGCAATAATGGCTACCGATCCAGCGGGACCGGGGCTGCGGCAACGGCAGGACGGGAATCTGGATGAACTCGGCTTTCTCCAGTGCCCGGTCCATCAGCCCCAGTTCTGCTGCATCGACCATGTCCTCGGCATCGTGCAGCAGCACCATGCGGAAGACTTCGCCTGTCCGCTCCTCATCCACTTCCATCGCGCGATAGAGCCGGTTGAGGCAATCCGCCTTGGTCGAGGGGCCGTTGCAATCATGGATTACCAGCCGAACGCGCCTGTCTGCCCCAGCGGCCCGCATGGCGGCTTCCATCGTGGCAAAATCATTGCGGTACACGCCAACATAGATGCGATAATCGGTGTGGCGCCACGCCTTGAGCGCATGGGCGATGGTGTGCTCGATCACCTTGTCCTCATGCCAGGCCGGGACAAAAACCGCAGCCCATCCTGACAGATGCCGCGCGCGCACATCCTCGCGACGCAGGGTCAGGCGCGGGACGCGGCGAGTGAGTCGCATCCAGCCCCAGATGCCATCCACCAGCAATTCATCGATCGCGCCGAGGAGGAAGAAGAAACCCGCAAACAGCAACAGCTCGCGTTCGACCAGCCCCAGCATAGCGAGGAACGAAAAATCCTGCATAAGCCCCTGAACACACCCCTTTTATGCCATTTCCGGCAGATTTATCCGAATACGAAAAAAACGCAAATCCATGCCCGGCAACGCTTGCAACTTTGGTGCAATTGCGAAAAGGAGGCGTCCTATGGCCACCAAACCCATCATCAAAGCTGTCCGTCGCCAGTTCAAGGCGCTCTTTGTTTCCGATGCCTTTGAAGGAATATTGCTGATCGCGGTGGCGGCAGCAGCCATGTTCGTGGCCAATTCCGCTGTTTCGGAAAGCTATCACCACCTCTTCCACGGCGAACTGTTCCCGGCCGAGACTTTCAAGCTCAACACGCTGCACCTGTGGATCAACGATGCGCTGATGGTGATCTTCTTCTTCGTTGTCGGGCTGGAGGTGAAGCGCGAGCTGATCGCGGGCAACCTGGCTGATCCCAAGCAACGCACCCTGCCCGTACTTGCAGCAATTGCCGGTATGGGCGCCCCGGCGCTGGTCTATGTCCTGATCACAGGCGGCGATGCAGAGCTTACCCGCGGCTGGGCCATTCCTGCCGCAACGGACATCGCCTTCGCCATGGGCGTGGTCGGCCTGCTCGGCTCGCGCGTTCCTGCGGTGTTGCGGCTGTTCCTGCTTACCGTCGCCATCGTGGACGATATTGGCGCGGTGATGATCATTGCCATCTTCTACACGGCCAACCTCAAGCTGGCCTGGCTGATCGGATCGCTGGTGGTTGTCGGCGTGATGGTGGCGATGAACCGCATGCGGGTGGACAAGATCGGGCTGTATGTCCTTGCCTCGGTGGTGCTGTGGTATTGCGTGCTCAATTCCGGCGTGCATGCGACCATCGCCGGTGTGGCGGCCGCACTGACCATCCCGATGCACAAGCGGGACGGCAACTCGCTGCTGGAGAACCTTGAACATTCTCTGGTCGGCTGGAGCGCCTATCTGGTGGTTCCGCTGTTCGGCTTTGCCAATGCCGGTGTCGACATTTCCGAACTCGGCCTCGATGCCCTGCTCGATCCGCTGCCGCTGGCAGTGGCGGCGGGCCTTGTGGTCGGCAAGCAGGTGGGCATCTTCTCCTGCGTCTTTGCAGCCGACAAGCTCGGCATTGCCAAGAAACCGCCGGGATGCAGCTGGGCGGAAGTCTGGGGGGTGACGATCCTGTGCGGCATAGGCTTCACCATGTCGCTGTTCATCGGCGAACTGGCCTTCCCCGGATACCGCCTGCTGATCGACGAGGCCAAGATCGGCATCCTCACCGGCTCGTTGATATCGGCGGTCATGGGCTACGTGGTGTTGCGCATGACCACTGCGCACCCGGACGAGAAAGACGATCCTACCGATCCGGTGGTGTAGGCTGCCAACATTGGCACATAGAAAAAGGCGGCGGGTGTAAGCCCGCCGCCTTTTTGTTGTTTCGTGGAAGGTTATTCCGGCGCGCTCAGGCCTTGGCGACCGGCGGCTCCTCGCCCAGATCCTCGTACCACGCCTCGACCGGGCCATTGAGCTTGATCGTCAGCGGGCGGCCCTTGCGGTCCACCGTCTTGCCGGCCTGCACCCGCACCCAGCCTTCGGAGATGCAATATTCCTCGATATCGTTGCGAACCCTGTCCTTGAACTTGATACCGATGCCGCGCTGCAGCTTCTCGGCGTCAAAGAACGCGCTGTTCGGGTCAATCGCAATGCGATCGGGCGGGGTGTCGTTTGCAGTTTCTTCGCTCATGACGGCGCGCTTAGCCACGGCTTGGCGGCAAAATCAATCTCCCATCGGCACAGCCTTGCTGATTTTCGCCCCGAACACCCATCATCGGCTTGCCCTTTTCGCCGTGGCCTTTTAAGGGCGGCTCCCTGTTTGTCAGGCGCTTGCCTGAGAGAGTTCGTCGGGCCGCGGGCGTGGCGGAACTGGTAGACGCGCTGGTTTTAGGTACCAGTATCGAAAGATGTGGGGGTTCGAGTCCCTTCGCCCGCACCAGTTCCCCTGCGATCTGGGCCCTGCAAGATTGTTTGAAAAGGCACGGTAAATGCAGATTGTCGAAAACACCAACGAAGGCCTGAAGCGCGCCTATACGCTGACCATTGCGGCAGCCGATATCGAAGCGCGTATCGATTCCGAGGTGAAGAAGATCGCCCCACAGGTGCGCATGCCAGGTTTCCGGCCGGGCAAGGTGCCCGCCAATTTGATCCGCAAGATGCATGGCGATGCACTGCATTCCGATGCGCTGAACGCCACCCTGCGCGAATCGGTTGAAGGCCTGATCAGCGAGAAGAAGCTGCGTCCCGCGCTCCAGCCCAAGGTCGACATGGCTGACGGCTATGAGCAGGGCAAGGATGCCGAGCTGTCGGTGGAAATCGAAGTGCTGCCCGAGATCGAGGCGCCGTCGATCGAAGGCCTGAAGCTGGAAAAGCTCAACGTGCCGGTATCCGACGAAGCTCTGGACGAAGCGCTCGCCCGTCTGGCCGAGAACCAGAAGAGCTACAAAGATGCCGCCAAGAGCAAGAAGGCGGCTGACGGCGACCAGCTCATTATCGACTTCGTCGGCCGCGTCGATGGCGTGGAATTCGAAGGCGGCAAGGCCGAGAACACCCCGCTGGTGCTCGGCTCGGGCCAGTTCATCCCCGGCTTTGAAGAGCAGCTGACCGGCGTGAAGACCGGCGACACCAAG
>JAUIJI010000073.1 GCA_030431435.1 Alphaproteobacteria bacterium
CATGTTCCTCGGCCTGCGGTTCGTGATCCCCTACATGGTCGCCGCCGGAAAGGGCGCAGTGGTGAACACCGCCAGTATCGGCTCGGAGCGCGGCCTTGCCGGGGCTTGCGCTTACAACGCGGCCAAGCATGGCGCGGTGGGTCTTACACGCACAGCAGCGAGCGAAGTGGCGCAAAAGGGCGTGCGCGTAAACTGCGTGATGCCCGGCGTGATCGAGACGCCGCTGCTGGTCGGCATGCTGGAACAGATGTTCGATGGAGATGTGCAGGCTGGCATGGACAAGCTCGGCCAGGTCGCCACATTGAACCGCGTGGGCCAGCCGCGCGAAGTGGGCGATGTTGTCAGCTTCCTGCTCAGCGAAGAGGCCAGCTACGTCAATGGCGCGAAGTGGGAGATCGACGGCGGCGCTTTGGCGACCATCCGCAACGATATCTGATGCTGGTCAGCGCGGCGCGTTGATCGTCGACACGCGGAAATTGGCGACCAGGGTCGCGTGGTCAGCATAGACTGAGCAGGCAACGTTCGACAGCTTCCCATTGGCATAGGACAAGTCGCAGACACCGCGCACGCGCCACTCGCGTCCGTTGGGCTGGGTGACCGAGGTCACGGTCATGCGGTCGCCTTCGAACGTCCCGTTGAAGCGGGTGCGCGTTTCCCAACTGCGTTGCCCGAAGGAAATCTGCTCGGGCGCGATTGTCACCTGATTGCACTCGACCAGTGAGCCTGACACCAATTCTCCCGCCCGGGCGCGCTCTCGCAACTCCGCGGGATATTCGCAGATGCCATCATATCGTGCTTCGCCAGCCGGTGCGGCGGCAAGTTGTGCGAAAAGCAGGATGGCGGGCGTTATCAGCATGATTCTGGCGGTCTAATCCCCGGAACCTGAACGCAGCCGGTCCGTTTTATCCCCACAACAAAGGAGCTTACAGATGATTGGCAAGATTATTGGCGCCGCAGCCGGCGCACAGGTCGCAAAGCAGAGCAAGAACATTGGCGGCGTTGGCGGCGCAGCCATCGGCGCACTCGCCGTCCCTTTCATCAGCCGCCTGCGGATCCCCGTTCTGCTGGCGCTGGGTGCCGGAGCCTATGCCTTCAAGAAACTGACCGACAAGGACGGCAAAGCTGCCCGCAAGAAGCCCGCGGCGAGCAAGGTCAGCAAGACCAACGCAGCGGCAACGCCAGCCATGTGACCGGCGTGGTCAGGGCTGCACCGTGATCACCCAGTAGTCGCGCGCCGGATTGCCTTCGGCATCCAGCGCGGGCTCGAAGCGGGCGCGGTCCTTGGCCATGTCACACGCCTGTTCGGCATCTGCGGCAGATGCCGCGCCGGACAGGCGGCAATCTACGGCCCTGCCATCCTCGCCCACCAGCAGGCGCAGCGACCATAACGAACCTTCGGCAAGCCTGCGCTGGAACCCGCGCGATCCCAGCCAGCGAAACGGCCCTTCCTGCCTTGCTACCCGGGAAAGCGCCATGTGCTCCGCGAAGGTGACGCCCCATTCGTCCGCAAGCTGCCGCGCGCACACGCGCAGGGCATCCATGACGTGTCCCATCGAACCGGTCTTCAGCCCGAACTGTTGCTGCATCCCGTCAAGGAAGCGGAATTCGCGCACGGCGGCCTCGACTTCGGGGTTGGAATAGGTGCTGACAGGCTGCGACGCCTCCAGCCGCTCGGCTGCTCCATCGGCCAGCGGTCCGAGCGAGAACACGGGCTTCAACATCGTGGACGTGCGTCCGCCGATGGTGCCGGTTACGAAGGTGGGGTCGTAATATTCGCTGGTGCCAAGCACGAAGCGGATGCGCTCTGCCGTTGGCGCAGGTTGCGCAAGCGGGCCGCTCAGCAGGACATGAAACAGGGCACCCGGGTCATAGGCACGAAGATCAAGCTGGACGCTCTCCGCCCCCTCCCCGAAGTTGCGCGCGATGACGCAGTAATCGTCTGTCATTGAAAGAGCCCAGTCCGAACTGGGCTCCAGCATGACAAAATCCTGCGCAGCGGCGGGTGTCGTTGAGGTGGCGGCCAGTGCTGCCACTGCAAGATACCGGAATTGCATTGAAATTCTCCCGCAAAGCATGCGGGAGTGTCTCACGCGTCTCTTTCAGGATCAAGCCCGGCGGCTTCCTCGACCACCTTGGCAATCGCCGTGAAATCGGCATCGGCGCCTTCGCGCTCCAGCGTGCGCTCGAGGTAATCCTGCACGATCTTGCCCAGCGGCAGCGGCACGTCTGCAGCTTCGGCTTCGTCCATCAACAGCTTTGTGTCCTTGAGGCTCAGAGCCGCAGCGAAGCCGAAGTCGAAAGTGCGCGGCAGGACGCTCCTCGGCCATTTGTCGCGCGTGGCGGAATTGATGCCGGTGGATTTGTTGAGCACGTCGATCATGCGTGCAGGATCGAGGCCCGCCTTGATGCCGAAGGCCATGCCTTCTGCCGTCACGCCGATGGCAACCGCACCAAGCAGGTTGTTGACCAGCTTCATTGTCTGGCCTGCACCGGGGGTTTCGCCCATGTGCGTGGGCTTGCCGATGGCTTCGAGGAGCGGGCGCAAGGTGCTTTCGTACTCGGCCTCAGGACCGCCGACCATGATCGAGATGGTGCCGTCTGTCGCGCCCTTGATGCCGCCGGAAACCGGCGCGTCGAAACATGCCACGCCTTCAGGGGCGAGCGCTTGGGCCAGCTCCTTTGCCAGCGCCGGGCCAGAGGTCGACAGGTCACAGAACACGCGGGGCTTGCCGCGAATGAAGATGCTGTCCGGTCCTAGCGCAGCTTCGCGCACGATGGCCGGGGTGGGCAGGCTGGTGAATACGACGTCACACAAACGGCCCAGCGCCGATGCTGATCCTGCGGCTTGCGCGCCTTGGCGCACGAGGCCCGCCACTGCATCCGGCGACACGTCATGCACGTATAAAGTGTAGCCTGCCTTCAACAGGTTTGCCGCCATCGGTCCGCCCATGCGGCCAAGGCCGAGAAAACCGATGGTGATTTCGCTTGTGGTCATCATGCCCCCGATATCGCTTCGCTGATCGGCCTATGGGGCGGCAGGTCCACGCGGGCAATATCGTTTGTCGCGGGAAAGCATGACAGCACCAGCGGATCGTGCCCGGGGATCACGTGGTCGAGCGAACCGCCCGCCAGCGCCATTACCTTGTCCTGCGCGCGGGCATAGGCCTCCTCGTCCACGAAGATCGGGAAGGGGATGGCGCGGGTGATGTTGGCGTAAAGATGCGCCGCGTCGCTGCACAGCACCACCGGGCCGCGCGCCGTATCGCACACCACCACCATCAGGCCAGCGGTGTGCCCCTCTGCCTTCACCAGCCTGATGCCGGGGGCGAAGTCTTCGTCGCCATCGTGGAACACGACATGGTCGGCATAGAGCTTGCGCACGAGCTGGGCGACAGGCTCGCCATCGAAAGGTGCACGCACGCCGTGGTCGCAGACATGGCGACCGGTGGCGAAGGCCATTTCCGCATCCTGCACGTGGAATTTGGCATTGGGAAAGACGTTGAGCGATCCGGCGTGATCGTAATGCAGATGGGTCAGGATCACGTCCTCCACCAGCAGATGATCGATGCCTGCCGCGCGCAAGCCCTCCTCGACCGGGCGGATGAGCGTGCGCCCGCGCGCCATCGCGGCATGCTCGCCGAAGCCGGTATCGACGATCAGCGGTGGGTGGCCTTCCCTGTGGATCGCCCAGACATAGTAGTCGAGCGGCATCGGCAAATCGTGATCATCCACCGGCTCGGAAAAATTCGCTTCGGCCACCCGCTCATGCCGCGCGTAGCGGATGGCATCGATGCGGGTGACGGGAGCGTCTGCCATCTCAGGCGAACTTGAGCTTCACGGGCTGCTTGATCGGGCCATGGCCGACTGTGGTCATCCACGGTTCGTATTCGCCCGCCAGCTCGAAGCTCTCGACCTCGCGGACCAGCGTGCCGAGGAAGGCCTGCGCCTCTGTCTGCGCCAGCATCCGGCCCACGCAGCCATGTACGCCATAGCCCCAGCCCAGCGAATGTTTGTTGTCGCGGGTGATGTCATAGCGTTCGGGATCATCCCAGAAGCGCGGATCGCGATTGGCGGCGGCGAACATCAGCCCGACCTTGGTTCCGGCCGGGATGACATAGCCGTCAATCTCCACGTCCTTTGCCGCCATGCGCCCTGCCATCCGGCTGGGTGAATCCCAGCGCAAAGATTCGTCGAAGGCACTGCGCAGCAACTTGGGGTTGGCGCGCAGCTTGGCGTATTCTTCGGGGAACATCGCCCAGGCGCGGATGGCGTTGGCCATGGTGAGATAGGTGGTGTCCGCCCCGGCAGAAAGCACCGTCTGCAGCAGCAGCTTGGCCTCGTCCATCGTCACCTGGCCCCTGTCGGCCGCGGCAAAGATTGTCTGGCCGATCCCGTCGGGTGACAGCGCGTCGCGATCGCAAGCCGTGCCCAGCCATTCGATCACGGCGGTGAAATCGGTCTCCATCGCCTCGTCGAACAATTCGCCGGGAGGGCCCATCGTGGCCCAGACCATCTGCGAGAAACCGTGCATGTGATGGCGCCCTTCCTCGGGCAGGCCGAGCACTTCGGGCAGCACTTCGAAAATCCACGCCTGGGTCATTTCACCCACGGCGTCCACCGCTTCGCCTTCGCGAGCCCGCAGGCGCGCAACGAAATCCTCGGCGGATTGCTGGAAGGTCGCCTTGGCTCCTTCGAGTGCGCGTGGGGACAGGGCATCCTGCACCACCTTGCGCACCTGCGTGTGGCGGGGCGGATCATCCGTCAGCAGGATTTCCGGCCGTGGCGAGTTGGGATCGTGCCACGGGCGGCTGGCGGAGGAAAAGCTCTGCCAGTCAAGCAGGCCCTTGGTCACATGCTCGTGCCGGGCGATCATCACCACATCGTCATGCAGGCGCACGGCGGGGGCGAATTCGCGCACCTCGTCATCCACCTCGCGGGCGTTGCGCACCGCTTCGGGGGTGAAGATGTCATAGGGAAAGAGCGGGATTTCCTTTGTCATAGCCCAAGCCCGTGGAACCAGGTTTCGCCATCCGCAGCCGTCTCGATATGGCCCGCGGTGGGATCGAAGAAATGCGCGCCGATCACCACCACGCCGCTGTCGCGGTACTTGTCGACAAAGCGCATGCGCGACTGCTTGCCGCCGTCCTTGTCCATGTCGAAAGTGGCGGGGCGATGCGGCATCGCGCATTGCATCGGGTGGTGCATCAGATCGCCGGTGATCACCGCGCGCTCGCCCTTGCTCTCGATGCAGACATGCACGTGGCCGGGCGTATGGCCGTGGCTCGGCTCGGTGGTGATACCGGGCGCGATCTCGTGGTCGGCATCGATGAACTGCGCCATGCCCGCTTCCACGATCGGATCGACGCATTCGACAAGGTGGTTGTCCGAATGATGGCCATCGTGGCGGATCACGTTCTGCCACGCCTCGTATTCGGTCTTGCCGAAGAGGTATTTCGCATTGGGGAAAGTGGGCTTGAACTCGCCTGTCTCCGGGTCCTTGTAGGTGTTCCAGCCGACATGGTCGAAGTGCAAATGCGTGCACATCACGATGTCGATATCCTCGCGGGTGATGCCCAGGCTTTCTAGGTCTTCGAGGAAGCCCTCCGGAAGATCACAAAACACGTCGAAATCACGCTCGCGCCCCGCGCCGATGCAGCTGTCGACCACGATATTGTGATCCGGCGTCTGCACCACGAAGCCCTGGAAATTCATCCGCTGCTGGCCATCGGGCGTGGCGTAATGCGGGTGCAGCCATTCCAGCGCGATCACCTCTTCGGGCGTCGCGTCGGTCATGGTCATGTTGATGTGATCGGTGAAATTGTAGACCTCGACAATGCGGGTGATTGTCACATCGCCCACCTGCCAGCTCATCATCGTGTCCTTGGCCATTGGCCCTCTCTCCCAATTCTTACTTGTACCGCGCCACACTCTCCGGCGGCAGGTTTGCGGGCGCCATTTGTGGCTTGCCCAGGATGAAGTCTGCACAGCGTTCGCCGATCATCACGCAGGGTGCATTGGTGTTGCCGCCGATCACGCTGGGCATGACCGAAGCATCCGCCACGCGCAGGCCCTTGATGCCCTTCACGCGCAATTCGGGATCGACCACGGCGGCATCGTCCGTGCCCATCTTGCAGGTGCCGACGGGGTGGTGGACGGTGTATCCGGTCTCGCGGATATAGGCGTCCCATTCGTCGTCGCTCTGGCAATCGGGGCCGGGGGCGACTTCCGTGCCGTTGTACTTGGCGAAGGGCCTGGTGGCGAAAGCCTCGCGGCTGATCTTCAGCGCGCGGATCAGCGGCTTGATGTCGTCCGGATGCTCCAGCAAATGCGGATCGATCACCGGCGCGGCGGTCGGGTCATTGCTGCCCAGCGTCACGCTGCCACGGCTCTTGGGATAAAGCGCCACGGGGCTGATCGCATAGCCATGGCCCACGGGGAACGGCACGCCCTTCACCGTCAGCCGCTTGGCGGGCTGGAACACGAACTGCACATCGGGCTTGGCGAGGGACTTGTCGGTGCGCAGGAAGGCGACGCTTTCGAACACATTGCCTGCCAGCGGCCCCTTGCGGGTGGCGAGATAGTAGAAGAACCAGAACACATCGCGCGGCATGGCCTTCCAGCTGATGCCGTAGCTGGTCGAGTCGCTCGTCTCCATATGGATCGGGCTGGCGACGTGGTCCTGATAGTTCTGGCCCACGCCGGCAAGGTCCTGCACCACTTCGACGCCCATCTCCTTCAGATGCGCAGCCGGGCCGATGCCGGAGAGCATCAGGATTTGCGGGGACTGGATGGTGCCGGCAGAGAGGACCACCTCGTGCTGCGCCCTGATCACGCGGCCATCGGTGAGTTCCACGCCGGTCGCGCGGCCATCTTCCACGATAATGCGGGCGACCTGCGCACCCGTCTGCACATGCACATTGCCGCGTTCCATGGCGGGGCGCAGCATGTTCTTCGCCGTGCTTTCGCGCTGGCCATCGCGGATCAGGCCCTGCCGCCTGCCATAGCCTTCCGGGTCCGGCCCGTTGAAGTCCGGGCAGGCAGGGAATTGCAGCGCGGCCAGCGCCTCCATGAAGTCGTAATTCAGCGGGTTCGGCCCTTCCACCATCTTGGCGTTGATGGGGCCAGATGTGCCGTGGAACACGCTTTCGGGATAGTCCTCGTTATGCTCCGTGCGGGTGAAATAGGGCAGCACCTCGCGATAGGACCAGCCGGTGGCCCCGCCATCGGACCAGTCGTCATAGTCGGTGGGGTGACCACGGAAATAGACCATGCCGTTGATACTGCCGGAACCGCCCAGCACGCGCCCGCGCGGCACGGGGATTTCACGGCCCGCCATGCCTGCCTGCGGCACAGTGGCAAAGCGCCAGTTCGTCTCCTCCCGCCCGATGGCGGCAGCGACGAAGCTGGGCACATGGATGAAGGGATGGCTGTCATGCCCGCCCGCTTCCAGCACGCATGTGGTCTTGGTGGCATCCTCCCCCAGCCGCGCCGCAACGCACGCGCCGGACGAGCCCGCGCCAATCACCACGTAATCGAATTCGCCTGCAATCATTGCTGTCTCTCTCCCGCTGGCTACTGTGCTTAGCGGGCGGGAGGATGGCAAGGCTCAATTGTAACGAGGGTTAAGGTTTGAGTGGGGCTCTTGACTTTCCTACTCAGGCCAGCGATTCGACTCGGCAAGTGCACGGCTTGTCGCGAATTGGGGAAATCTTGGCTCATTGGTATTGTTGCTTCCTCAAGAAGCCGATTCAATGAAACCGCTAGCTGAGAAGGGGTTGACAATGAGTCAGGACGCCAAATATAGGGCGCGCTCTTCGAGTAATCCCCACATGGCAAGTCTGACTAATCTCTTTTCCGCAGCATTTTCGGCACCCCCTCGTGTTGGGGGGCGTGATAGCGTAGCTGCTCGTCAGGCTAGAGTTGAGATCGTTCGGTCTCGTTCTCACGGCAATATCCGTCTTCAGTTGGGGCGTTGGTTTACCCAGGGGGACGTAAATGGCTGGCGAGAAAGCTTCAGGGAATACTCCTTCCTCGACTGATTTCCTCAGCGAGCTAAGATTAGAGTACCAGAAGGCAGATCGATTTCTGCGCGAAGTCGAAGACTTTATCGATGAGGCTGGAATACCGGGCTTCAACGAACTTCGCTATGCGGGCTATCACTTGTTGCAAGCTATTGATGATGCAGGGAATCTTCAGAATCCAGCGGATTTGACACGTGCAGTAAACCACGCAAAGCGAGCTTGCTACGAAGCTGGCGAGGCGGGGTCCTTGGTTGCTCTCGATGGGATCCGGGCATTCAAACAGGACTACAAGTTCGTTCGTGTGAGCCAAGTTATCGCGGACTACCCCAGAATGCTGGGGGAGGCCGAAAAGCAACGTGAATTGATGATCGATAGTCGTGTGGCCGATGAAGATAAGGCGCGAGACTATGACGCCCGAATGGAGGCATTCCGCGCTCTCCGGGATATGCTGCGGACCCTTGAAGCAAATCGAGACGAGTGCAACGCTCTCGTTGCGGAGAGGAGAAGCGAGTCTCGACGCTTCTTGTTGATGTTCGTGGCAGCGATTCTTGGGATAATCGTGACTGCGGTGGTAGGATTTACTGCGACCTGACAGCTCTACTCCCCGTCATACTCAATTGCCTTCGCGGCAGCCCCGCTCATCACGAAGCCGATGGGCCGCTGCGCTTCTTCGGTGAGGTGGCCGATTAGGCCGCCTGTGCGGCAGAGCAGGCCGATGCCTTTCAGCGCGGCCACCGGCCAGCCGAGGTCGAGCATGATTGCGGGGATCGGGCCGTTGACGTTGACGGGCAGTTCGCGGCCGATGGTTTCGGGCAGCGCTGCTTGCAGCGCGCGCATCATGGCGACGTGTTCGCCGCTCACTCCGCGTTCGTCTGCCATTTTCAGGAGCAGGTTCGCGCGCGGATCGCCTTCGGAATGTTGCGGGTGGCCGAAACCGGGCACGGCCTTGGTGGTCTTGCGAAGCTCGGTGATCTGGCGGACGGCGACGGTATTGAGGTCATCGCCCGATTCCCGCTGGTCCTCAACGCACGTGGCATAGAAGCGGCCCGCCACTTCGGCGCTGCCCAGCACCACTGATCCGCAGCCCAGCAGCCCCGCCGCCACCGCGCCCTGCACCGCTTCGGGCGCTGCGGCCAGCGTCATCCGCGCGGCGACAACAGAGGGCACCAGACCATGCTCGGCCAGCGCGCACAGCACGGCGTTCAAAAAGAAGGACTGGTCCTCGTTCGGCTCCTCGCCAGTCACCAGGAACCAGAAGTAGGAGCTGAAATCCATCTTGCCGATGATGTCCCCGCACAGGTCCTTGCCGCGCACCGTGATGCTCTCTGCATCCGATGTGCAGATGGCGCTGAAAGGCTGGTCCTGTTTGCCGATACGCATTCTTGTGTCTCCCTTGTGGTCTGCCGCGCAGACGCGTTATGGCCGCATTTGAACGAACACACATACCGTTCGCCCTGAGCTTGTCGAAGGGCCGTCTTTCTTCTGGCCGATAGCTGAAGGAAAAGCGGTGCTTCGACAAGCTCAGCACGAACGGGTTTCGGGGAGAGAGGATCATATGGCCAAGCCATTGCAAGGCGTACGCGTGCTCGACATGGGCACTTTCATCACCGGCCCGGCATGCGGGATGCTGCTGGCGGACCTGGGGGCAGAGGTGATCAAGGTGGAGATGCCCGAAACGGGCGATCCCTTCCGCGCGTTCAAGGGCGATCTCTATTCGCCGCATTACCAGACCTACAACCGCAACAAGAAGTCCATCACGCTCAACACCAAGACAAACCCGGAGGACCTTGCGGCGCTGGACGAGCTGGTGAAAACGGCGGACGTGTTCATCCAGAACTTCCGCCCCGGCGTGGCCGAGCGGCTGGGCGTTGGGTGCGAGCGGCTGCAGGGCATCAACCCGCGGCTGGTCTATGCCGATATCTCCGGCTTCGGCAATGACGGCCCGTGGAAGGATCGCCCGGCTTTCGACACGGTTTCGCAAGCTTCGAGCGGCTTCCTGCGCTTGCTGGTGAACCCAAAGAACCCGCGCGTGGTTGGCCCCGCCATCGGTGACGCCGTGACCGGTTTCTACACCGCTTATGGTGTGCTTGCGGCGCTTTATGAGCGGGAAAAGACGGGCAAGGGCCGCAAGGTCGAAACCTCGATGTTCGAGGCGATGAGCCACTTCAACCTCGACGATTTCACGCATTACCTTTCCGTTGACGAGGTAATGGGTCCGTGGTCGCGCCCGCATGTCAGCCAGTCCTATGTCTTCCAGTGTTCGGACGGCGGCTGGATCGCGCTGCACATGTCTTCCCCGCCCAAGTTCTGGGAAAACCTTGCCACCGCCGTGGGCCAGCCTGACATGCTGGAACGGCCCGAATTCGAAAGCCGCCCCGCGCGTATCGAGAATTACGAGAAGGTGATCGATTTCCTCGCGCCGATCTTTGCCACGAAGCCGCGCAGCGCTTGGGAGGCGGAGCTGACCCGTCTCGAAGTGCCGCATTCGGCGGTCTACACATCGAAGGAAGTGGTCGAAGGCGATCTGGCGAAGCATCACCAGCTGGTGGTGGAGGGTGAAGGCGAGCGCGGCACCTTCCGCACCATCCGCAACCCGATCCGCTTCGATGGCCAGGTGGAGACAGACGTGGTGCCGCCGCCCGAACTGGGTGCGGATAACGAGGAGATACTCGGCCGCCCCAAGGGCTGATTGCACCCGCACGCAGCTTTGATAGACTGACAAGACAAGAGGCCAAGAATCGGCCCAAGGGAGAGTACATTATGAGCAAACTGCCAAGTCGGCTTCACCACACGGCCTATGTGTCGAAGGACCTCGAGGCGACCCGCCACTTTTATGAAGACATCATCGGCCTGCCGTTGTCTGCCTGCTGGACGGAGATCGATCACCTGTTCGGCAAGGATCGCACCTATTGCCACTTGTTCTTCGACCTCGCGGATGGCTCTTCGCTGGCTTTCTTCCAGTTCGCTGACCCGGAGGACCAGGCCGAATTCGGCCCGGAACTGCCGCCTTCGCCTTTCCGCCACGTCGCGCTGAAGGTGGATCAGGAAACACAGGACGAGATCGAGAAGCGCATCAAGGATGCTGGCCTCAAGGCGACCTACACGCTGGAGCACGGCTATTGCCGCTCGGTCTATGTCGAGGATCCCGATGGCATGATCGTGGAATTCACCCGCGATGATCCGCGCGCTGCCGAAGGCGCTCCCGGTCGCAAGGCCAAGGCCCATGCCGAGCTGAAGCGCTGGCTGGCGGGTGATCACTCGAACAACAATCCTTTCCGCCACGACGAAGAAGCCGCGTAATGGCGCTGCCCCTGCTGCCGACTTCGCTGGTCGGCTCGTACTCGCAGCCGGACTGGCTGATCGACCGTGCCAAGCTTGCCGGGCGCTTCCCGCCCCGCACCCGCGCGATGGAGCTGTGGCGAGTGGATCCGGAATATCTCGACCAGGCCTGGGACGATGCCACCGTGCTTGCCCTGAAGGAGCAGGAAGAGGCCGGGCTCGATATCGTGACCGATGGTGAAATGCGGCGCGAAAGCTATTCCAACCGCTTCGCCACCGCCCTGAACGGTATCGACATGGAAAACCATGGCACCGCGCTTGACCGCTCGGGAGAGCCTGTGCCTGTGCCGCGCGTGATGGGGGAGATTTCGCGCAAGCATGCCGTGCAGGTGCGCGATGTCGAGTTCATGAAGGCGCATACCGACCGGATGACCAAGATCACCGTGCCCGGCCCCTTCACCATGGGCCAGCAGGCGCAGGATGATTACTATGGCGACGAGGAAGCGCTTGCCATGGCCTATGCCGCTGCCGTGAACGAGGAGGTGAAAGACCTGTTCGCCGCCGGTTGCGATGTTGTGCAGCTGGACGAGCCATACATGCAGGCGCGCCCGGAAAAGGCCCGCCAGTGGGGGCTGAAGGCACTTGCCCGGGCGCTGGAAGGCGTGGAGGGCACCACCGCACTGCATATCTGCTTCGGCTATGCCGCGCTGATCCACGAGAGGCCCGAAGGCTATTCCTTCCTGCCCGAACTGGCCGGTTCCGCGGTTGACCAGATCAGCATCGAAACCGCGCAGCAGAACCTCGATTGCAAAATCCTGGAAAGCCTGCCCGACAAGACGATCATCCTCGGCGTGCTCGATCTGTCGACGCAGGAGGTGGAAAGCCCCGAAACGGTGGCCCAGCGCATCCGCAAGGCCTTGCCGCATGTGGATGTGAACCGCGTGATCATCGCACCCGATTGCGGCCTCAAATACATGCCGCGCGATGTCGCGCTGGCGAAGATGAAGGCCATGGCAGACGGCGCGCGCATCGTGCGCGAGGAACTGTCCTGAACAGGAGAAGTGAGGCGTGAGCTTCAAGACAACCCACACGGGCAGCCTGCCGCGCCCGGACTACCTGCTTGACCTCATGTTCGCGCGCGAAGGTGGCGAGGAAGTGGACCAGGCATCGCTCGACGATGCCATCGAGCGGGCGACGGCTGGCGTCATTGCCCAGCAGGTGAAGGCCGGGATCACGGTTATCGGCGACGGCGAAATGTCGAAACCGTCCTATGCCACCTATATCAAGCACCGCCTGTCAGGCTTTGGCGGCGAGGCCGGGCAGTATGAATTCCAGGACCTTGAGGATTTTCCCGGTGCCAAGGCGCAGGTCTTCGGCAACAAGGGGCGGGCCAAGCGTTCCGCTCCTGCCTGCACGGCGCCGATCGAGGTGATCGACATGGAAGCCCCGCGCGTGGATGCCGAGCGCCTTGTGCGGCTGGCCGAAGGGCGGGAGACCTTCATGTCCGCGGCATCTCCCGGCGTGACCGCGCTGTTCTTCCCCAACCAATACTATGCGACTGACGAGGAGTATGTCTTCGCGCTGGCAGAAGGGCTGCGCCACGAATACGAAACAATCGCCGCTGCGGGCATAACCCTGCAGGTCGATTGCCCGGACCTTGCGATGGGCCGCCATGTGCAATTTACTGATCTCAGCCTTGAGGATTTCCGCAAGCGCATCGGCATGAACATCGCCGCGCTCAATCACGCGCTGCGCAATATTCTTGCCGAACAATGCCGCATGCACCTGTGCTGGGGCAACTATCCGGGGCCGCACCATTGCGACGTTCCGCTGCATGACATTGCCGACATCGTCTGGTCGGCCAAGCCGCAGACGGTTCTGGTCGAAGGGGCCAACCCGCGCCATGCGCATGAATTCGCCTTCTTCGAGGAAAATCCTTTGCCTGAAGGGAAAATCCTGTGCCCCGGCATGATCGAGCCGCAAAGCACCTATATCGAGCACCCCGAACTGATCGCGCAGCGCATCGGCCGATATGCCGACCTGCTCGGCCGTGAACGGGTGATGGCGGGCGTGGATTGCGGCTTCTCCGTCCATGCCGGCAGCAACAGCGTGGATGCCGAGGTTGTCTGGGCAAAACTCGCCGCCCTGGCCGAAGGCGCGGCAATTGCGAGCAAGCGCTACTGGTAAGGATGATCGCGCCGCGCTAGGCGCTGAAATGCGCTGGCGGGCGTGGCGGAACTGGTAGACGCCGGGGACTTAAAATCCCCTGATCCTTGATCGTGCGGGTTCGAGTCCCGCCGCCCGCACCAGTTTCGATTACACAAATCAGTCCGGGGGACTGATTTGGATCGAAACTCCCGAGCGCAAGCGAAGGGTGTTTTCCGCCCGCCCATCCGGGCGGGCATCCTCGGCGCTGATCCCTGCGTTTCGTTTCACTTCACTGCGGGGCGCCTGCGGGCGCGCGGTCGCGCTTGCGAACGCTTTGAGCGTTCGATTGGGTGGTCCTTGCCAAGCTCAGTTCGAAACTCCCGAGCGCAAGCGACGGTTACTCTGCATTCCCCCAGCTGCGAAGGCGCCTTCTGAGCGTGGTAATTTTCCTGTTAGCTCTTCCGTAACCCCCCTGCTGCTATTCGTGAAATGTTCGAAGAGGCAAGCCAATACACGGGGTACCGGCCTGCCAGACATGATGGAGACAGCATGCGCGACGTCATCCGCCGCGAATACGCCGCTGCGCACCCCGAAGGGGCAGCGCAGCAGGGGCACGAGAAGCGGATTGCAACCCGTTTCACCATGCTGATCCGGGCGGCCAAGCTGGTCTGCCCTCAAGGCGAATTCATGTGCGTGATCCGCGATGCTTCCGAAACGGGTGTCAGCCTGCGCCTGTTCCACGCCCTTCCTGCAGAAGAGCGCTTCATGCTGGAGCTGCAGAACGGCGACCGGCACGAGGTGGAACTGGTCTGGCAGGATGATGACCGGGCTGGCATGCGATTCCTGGAATGTGCGGATATCGCCCGGATTATCGAGGGGCCCAGCCGTTTCGCGAAGCGTCCGGTGCGTGTGAATGTGTCGTTCCCGGTATGGCTCTCCAGCATTACCGGGTCTGCCAAGGCGGAACTGCTCGACATCTCGCAGCAAGGGGCAAAAGTCACTTGCGATACGCTTTTTGCGATCGACCAAAGGGTGAAGGTTTCGGGGGAACACCTGCCCGAAGTGAACGCCAAGATCCGCTGGCGGCGCGATAGCAGCTATGGCCTGGTGTTCGAGGACACCTTCCAGTTCGGTGACCTTGCTCGCATTGTTGCCGACATCCAGCTAGGTAAGAATAACTAGCGAAACCCGCCTGCAAAGGGCCATGCGTTAACCGCCTCATAACCATTTTCGTTCACTCCCGGTCAGGACACCAGACCGGGGGCATGAATGACACTCTCTGCAAGCGACGCTGCTCAGAACATTGCTGGGGAACTCAATGTCGATGTGGCTATCATCGGCGCGGGTCCGGCAGGGCTCACCGCAGGTTACCTGCTGACCAAGGCCGGCAAGACCGTCGCCATCATCGAGAAAGACGAAACCTATGTCGGCGGCATCAGCCGCACGGTGGAGCACGAAGGCTATCGCTTCGACATTGGCGGCCACCGCTTCTTTTCGAAAAGCCAGCAGGTCGTGGACCTGTGGAACGAGATCCTGCCTGACGATTTCATCCAGCGCCCGCGGATGAGCCGCATCTATTACGAGGGCAAGTTCTACTCCTATCCGCTGCGCGCCTTCGAGGCGCTGCGCAACCTCGGCCTGTGGCGCTCGGCCATGTGCATGCTCAGCTATGCCAAGGCGAAGGCCTTTCCCAACAAGGATATCCGCAGCTTCGAGGACTGGACCAGCAACCAGTTCGGCAAGAAGCTCTATTCGATCTTCTTCAAGACCTATACCGAGAAGGTCTGGGGCATGCCGTGCGATGAAATGAGCGCGGACTGGGCAGCCCAGCGCATCAAGGGCTTGTCGCTGTGGAGCGCGGTGATCGATGGCCTCAAGCGTTCGCTTGGCCTCAACAAGCTCAATGACGGCAGCGGCAAGCAGGCCAAGACCCTGCTCGAAACCTTCCGCTATCCGCGCCTCGGCCCCGGCATGATGTGGGAAGCCGCGCGCGACAAGATCATCGCGACCGGCAAGGGTACGGTCATCATGGGCCATGGTCTGAAGCAGCTTGCCAGCGATGGCCAAGGTGGCTGGCGCATGACCGCGAGTGGCAAGCACGGCGAAGTGGTGATCAAGGCCGCCCATGCCATCAGTTCCGCGCCGATGCGCGAGCTTGGTGCGCGCCTGCACCCGCTGCCGCAGACAACGCTCAACGCTTCAAACCTCAAATATCGTGACTTCCTGACCGTGGCGCTGATGATCAAGTCGGAAGACCTCTTCCCCGACAACTGGATCTACATCCACGATTCCAAGGTGCAGGTCGGCCGCGTGCAGAACTTCCGCAGCTGGTCGCCTGAGATGGTGCCGGATCAGGATGTCGCCTGTGTCGGCCTCGAATATTTCTGCTTCGAGGGTGATGGCCTGTGGTCGATGGATGACGATGACCTCGTCGAACTCGCCAAGAAGGAGATGGATATCCTCGGCCTTGTCGCTCCCGAGAAGGTGATCGGCGGCGCGGTGGTGCGGCAGGAAAAGGCCTATCCCGTCTATGACGAGGATTATGCCGCCAATGTCGATGCCATGCGCAAGGAGCTGGAGGAG
>JAUIJI010000074.1 GCA_030431435.1 Alphaproteobacteria bacterium
CCAATGGTCATGCACCCAGCGCGCATCGACGCTGGCGACAACGCACTGGCTGCCCATTTTCTCGGCGATTTCGGAAACGACTTCGGGCCGCGATACGGCAGCGGAATTGACCGCCACCTTGTCCGCCCCCGCCAGCAGCAGCGCGCGCGCATCCTCGACGCTGCGCACCCCGCCGCCCACGGTGACCGGCATGAAGCACACTTGCGCCGTGCGCCGCACGATATCGAGCAGCGTGCCGCGCCCTTCATGGCTGGCGGAAATATCGAGGAAGCACAACTCGTCCGCGCCCGCCGCGTCATAGGCCTGTGCCTGCTCCACCGGATCGCCAGCGTCTTTCAGGTCAACGAAGTTCACACCCTTCACCACGCGGCCATCAGCCACGTCGAGGCAGGGAATTACGCGGATACGGACGGTCATGAAATCCTCCCCGATACGGGGAGGGGGACCACGCGCAGCGTGGTGGAGGGGCACCGTTCGATCATGTCAGGGACGGGTTTCCGGTATGGCAGACCGTGCCCCTCCACCATCCTGCGGATGGTTCCCCTCCCCATTCTGGGGAGGATCGTGGTTGCGTAAGCCATCACCGGTTCGCCATCGCTATCGCGGTCGCGAGGTCCAGCTTGCCTTCATAGAGCGCGCGGCCGGTGATCACGCCTTCGATGCCCTGGTCTGCCTGCAGCGCGAGCATGTGGATGTCATCGAGGCCCTTCACGCCGCCGCTGGCGATCACGGGAATGTCCACGCTGCGCGCCAACTCGACGGTGGCCTGCACATTGCAGCCCTTGAGCAGGCCATCGCGGCCAATGTCCGTGAACAGCAGGCTGGCAACGCCGGCATCCTCGAACCGGCGAGCCAGATCGACCACGGGCACGTCCGACACTTCGGCCCAGCCCTCGGTCGCCACCATGCCATCGCGCGCGTCCACGGCGACAACGATGCCGCCTTCCCATTCCTTCGCCATCTGCTTGACGAATTCCGGGTCCTTCAGCGCGGCAGAGCCCATCACCACGCGCGCCACGCCAAGGTTGAACCAGCCTTCCACCGTTGCCGCATCGCGAATGCCGCCGCCGAGCTGCACATAGCCGGGAAAGGCCTCGACAATGGCTTCTACCGCCTCGCGGTTTTCGGTGCGACCGGCGAAAGAACCGTCCAGATCCACCACATGCAGGTGCTGTGCGCCAGCTTCGGCAAAGATAAGCGCCTGCGCGGCGGGATTGTCGCCGTAGACGGTGGCGCGGTCCATATCGCCTTCGGCAAGGCGCACGACTTCGCCAGCCTTGAGGTCGATTGCGGGGAAAACGATCATATTACAACCTCATGTGAGCTCCCGCGAAGGCGGGAGCCTCTCACCGCACGCTCTACCCCTTCGGTGGGAGATCCCCGCCTTCGCGGGGAATCGCAAGATGCGGCAAAAATCACGGCCGCCACTCCAAGAACCGCGCCAACAAGTCCAGCCCGTAGCGCTGGCTCTTTTCCGGGTGGAATTGCACGCCGAGGATATTGTCACGCGCGACAGCCGCCACCAGCCCGCCGCCGTGGTCGGTCATCGCGGCGATGTGGTGGCCGTTGTCAGGCTGGAAGTGATAGGAATGGAGGAAATAGGCCTCGCCCTCCTCCAGCAGTTCCGAACCATCGCCGTGATGCGCATGGATAACATCATTCCAGCCCATGTGCGGCACCTTGATCGCCGGGTCTGTCCGTTCGATCAGCTTCACATCGCCGGGAATCCAGCCAAGGCCGGGCGTCTCGCCATGTTCCAGCCCGCGGGTCGCCAGCAGTTGCATGCCCACGCAGATGCCGAGGAAGGGCACGCCGTCCTTCAGCACGCGTTGCTCGAGCGCCTCGACCATGCCGGGGATCGCAAACAGCCCCTCTCGGCAGGCACCGAATGCGCCGACACCGGGCAAGACAATCCTGCGCGCGCCCAGCACAAGGTCCGGATCGGCAGTAACAGCGACATGCTCTGCCCCGGCAGCCCCAAGCGCATTGTGAACCGAGTGGAGATTGCCCGCGCCGTAATCAATGAGCGCAATGGCCTCAGCCACCCAACTGCCCCTTCGTGCTGGGCACTGCGCCGCCCTTGCGCGCGTCAAGCTCGACAGCCTGACGCATGGCACGTGCGAAACCCTTGTAGAGCGCTTCGCAGATGTGGTGGTTGTTGCTGCCGTAGAGCACCTGGCAATGCAGCGTCAGGCCAGCCGATTGCGACACAGAGTGGAACCAGTGTTCGATCAGCTCGGTATCCCATTCACCCAGCTTTTCCTGCGTGAAACGCGCCTTCCACACGAGGTAGGGACGGCCGGAAATGTCGAGCACCACGCGGGCCATGGTCTCGTCCATCGGCGAATGCGCTTCGCCGTAGCGGCCGATGCCGGCCTTGTCGCCCAGCGCATTGCTGATGGCCTGGCCCAGCGCAATCGCGCTGTCCTCGGTGGTGTGGTGCTGGTCCACGTGAAGGTCACCCTTCACCTTCAGCGTCACGTCGATCAGCGAATGGCGGCTGAACTGCTCCACCATGTGATCGAGGAAGCCGATACCGGTGGAAATGTCATAAGTGCCCGTCCCGTCGAGATTTACCTCGACGAGGATGTCCGTTTCAGCGGTTTTTCGCTCTGTGCGGCCTGTTCTCATGGGCACTGCCTATAGGCGGGAAAGCAGCAGGTGCAAGGATTCGCATGTGGAGGAGCAATCGCTTGCCGCTTGACCAGAGGGGCGACAATAGCCACCTAGCGTGCGATATGAGCGACGAAACGCCCGATAGCCTGATCCCCTACGACGAAATCGTGCAGGAGGCCCTGCGCGCCGTTGTCGGCCGTGTATTGGGCGAAGTGGAAGCAGCCGGCGGCGCATTGCCGGGCGACCATCACTTCTACATCACCTTCAAGACCGGCGCACCCGGCGTGCAATTGCGGCAGGATCTGCGCGAACGCTTCCCCGACGAGATGACCATCGTCCTGCAGAACAAGTTCACCAACCTGCGCGTGGACGATCAGGGCTTTTCGGTCGGCTTGTCCTTCAACCAGCGCCCTGCGGAGCTGGTGATCCCCTTTGCCGCCATCACCGCTTTCGTTGATCCGGCGGTCGATTTCGGCTTGCAGTTCCAGGCGGCGGAAGTCGAGGATCAGCCTGAAGCCGCGCAAACCAGCGCCAGGGCGGCAGGTGACAATGAGCCGGTCGCGACAAGCGAAGACGGTTCGAACGTGGTAACGGTCGATTTCGGGAAGAAGAAGTAATCCAGCCGAAAGGGGCAAGCATGGCCAAGCGATCATCGAAGGCCGGCAAATCCGGTCAGGAAGTGGTTCGTCGCGGCGAGGATGTGCCCGGGGTAACGGATAATCCCGCTACCAACCTGCTGATGGCCGATGTCATGATGCGTGCGGGTTCCTATGTCCTGCGTTCCTTCGTCGAGCGCAGCATGCTCAAGGGCCGTTACGACAAGAAGACCGCCCGCGATATCGTGAAGAACCAGCCCGCCAGCCAGAAGCTGGCATCCTATGCGATTGCAAAGATCGCCACCAAGTCGTTGCCCGGTGCGGCTCTGGTTACAGGCGGCATACTCGCACGCACGCTTTACCAGCGCGGCAAGGCCCGCCGGAAAGCGCGGCAGGAAGGCGATACCAGATTGCTGGAACAGGCAGAGGATTGATCTGCCAACAGGCTTGAAAAAGCTGCACCGCTTGGGCCAAGAGCGGTCATGGCCGATTCCGTATCCCCATCGCAGGATTTGCCCCGCCGCGGGCTGATGTTCATCCTTTCCTCGCCATCGGGTGCGGGCAAGACGACCATCGCGAAAAAGCTGCTGGCGGCAGAAGGCGATGCGCTGGCCATGTCGGTCTCCGTCACCACCCGCCCGATACGCCCGGGCGAAGTGGACGGGCGCGACTATCATTTCACGCAGGAAGCCGAGTTCCGCCAGCGCGTGGCGGACGATGCATTCCTCGAATGGGCCGAGGTTTTCGGCAATCTCTACGGCACGCCGCGCGCAGCAGTGGTGCAGGGGCTGGAGACCGGGCAGGACTATCTGTTCGATGTCGACTGGCAGGGCGCGCAGCAATTGTCGCAGCGAGCGTTGCCGGACGTCGTCTCTGTATTCCTTCTACCTCCCAGTATCGAAGAACTGGAAAAGCGCCTTCGCGGGCGTGGTACAGATAGTGATCAAGTAATTGCAGCTCGAATGGCCAAGGCACAATCCGAGATCAGGCACGGCCTTGAGACGAGTAAAGGGCGAAATATGGATGCTGTCTTGGCCGAAATCACCCATTGGGACGGCTATGACTATGTTCTGATCAACGATGACGTTGAGAGGTGTTTCGGCCAAGTAAGAACTATTCTACAGGCTGAGCGCCTAAGACGAACCCGCCAAACTGGCTTGGTGAATTTCGCGCGCGGGTTGATGAGCTAGAAAGCGCGGCTCCAGCGCAGTGCCACGCCGCCATCGTCCGGCGCATCGGCCACGTGTCCCGGCTCCTTGCGCCAGAACAGGCTGGCTGCCGCATTACCGCCCATGAAGCGCCCGCGCCATGCAAGCTCCGCATCAAGCTGGCGACCTTCCGGAACAAGCGATAGGCGGTGCAGCGCATATTGCGCGCTCAACGTGTCATAGTCCCAGCTTGACGGCAGCATCAGGCCCAGCGCGCCGCCTTCCACCCGCAGCGGCTGGCTGACCCGCAGCGCCAGCGCGTCGCCTGCAGCCAGCAGGTTGCGGCGTTCGATATCCAACGCGAAGGAGCGCGCCGAGAGCCGCGAACCCTCAGCCACGAAGCCGCTGGTGCGCGCCCTGGACCAACCCTGACGCAGGCTGCCGCCCACGTTCCAGTCCCCCGCGATGCTCCAGCGTGCTGCCATGTCGAGGAACAGGCTGTCCGCGCCCGAAACGCCAAGACCGGGCTGGAAATGCGCCCCCAGCATAGTCGCATCCTCGGCCATCCAGCTGAGGCTTGCGGTTGCCGCGACATCGCCAAAGCGCCGGTCCAGCGCGAAGCTGACGGTGGACAGGTCCTGCTGCGCACGGATGCCGCGCAGTTCCGCCGCGCGCCGCTCCACCGTACCCGCCCATGTCTGACCGTTCGATGCGCTCACCGTCAGGCCCCACGGTCCCAATTGCTGGCGCAGGGCGAAACTGGCGTCGCTGCCCTGGAACAGGCCGGCATCACCGGCGGGTGAGCCAGCAATCATGAAGGCGGGCTGGGCGTGCCCCTGCAACTGCGCCACCAACCCGTCCGCCCCTTGCGCATAGGCAAAGCCGATCTGCGTCTGCGGCGACAGCTGCACCGCAACCCGTGCCGCCAGCACCCGCGCCATGTCCGTTTCGCCGCGTTGCAGGCGCAGGCTTTCCACCTGCCCGCGATCCGAGATGGAAAAGGCAAGGCTGGCCCGTTCGCTGCCGGCACTGATGTGTCTTTGCTCGCCCGCCAGCGCGCCATGCAGCGGATTGGCCTGTTGCGCCATGCGCAGGCCCGGCCCCAGTTCGGCATCGAAGGCACGGCCGAATTCATCGGTGATCACCGCCTGCAGGCTTTGGCCCGCCAGCGCATCGCCCATCGCGGGAGACGCGGTGCCGGTCATCCCGCCAAGCGCCAGCGGCGTGCCTGATCCGGCGATGCTGGTGGACCCTAACGGCTGGAACGCGGCGTTGATATCGAGGATGCCGCGCCCGTACACCGCATCATCGCCCGTATCCCCGGCATCAAAGGCCGTGCGCAGCAGGATCTCGGCGATTTCCTGCCCTGTCAGATTGGGAAAGGCCTGCGCCAGCAGCGCCGCTGCGCCCGCCACTTGCGGCGCTGCAAAGCTGGTGCCGGAGAAGAGGTAGATGAAGCCTTCGTCATCGACGAAGAGCTCGCCATCTTCATAGGTGCAGCAGACCGTCTCGCCCCGTGCGGCAATGAAGAAGCCGGTGTCACTGCCCGGCAGGTTGGTGAAATCGGATATGGTGTAGTTCTCGTCCACCGAGCCGACGACCAGCACCGCGCCATTGCCCACCGCGATCAGCTCTCGGCTGAAATCCTCCAGTTCGGTAAACCCGTCATTTCCCGATGCGATCACCACCAGCACGCCGGCGGCAGTGGCCGCGGCGACCGATTGTTCGAGCTGCGGCGCGGCCCCTCCTCCGCCGCCGAGCGAGATGTTGATCACCCGCGCGCCGTTGGCAACGGCATGATCCACGCCGCGCGCGATATCGGTATCGAGGAAGGCGCAATCGGTGCTGGGATCAGCGGGGTTGTCCGACGCGCAGCTGCCCGGCTCGTCTGCCCGGATCGCCATGATATCCGCTTCCCACGCCATCCCGAGGATTCCCGTGCCGTCCCGCGCCGCTGCCGCAATCATGGCGACATTGGTGCCATGATCGTCCGAGGCGTTGAGTTCGTTCCGGCCAGACTGGATATCGATCGACGCGGGCGACAGGCGACCGGCAAATTCGGGGCTGTCGATATCGATGCCAGTATCGATCACGGCAATGGTCACCCCATCCCCATTGGCGCCGCCTTCCCATGCCACGTGCGCGTTGTGCTGGGTCGGCCCGTCCGACCGGCGCGATTCCTGCGTGTTGAACTGTGCCGGTACGGGAACCTGCGTGAAGCTCGAGGTAGGGGGCGGCGTGGGTGTGGGTGTGGGTGTAGGCGAGGGAGTCGGCGTTGGCGTTGGCGTCGGTGTCGGTGTCGGTGCGGGCGGAGTGATCACGGGGCCGCCGCCACTGCTCCCACCGCACGATGCCAGCAAGGCGCCTGCAATCGCCATGGTGGCCACCTTCGCCATTACATGCGCAGCCTTGCCAGCAACCATCTCGAACCCTCGAAAATTCACGACCCGTGTTGCAGACCTTGTCACCGCTGAAACCGGATTTGTCCAATCCGGAATTGCACGACATGTGTGAACATCCGATTGCGCCTTGCCCGCAAGAGCCGTGCGGGCTACCGGCCACCGGCAAAGAGGAACAACCGCAGGGGAATGACACCATGAGCGCCGATCTGGAAAATGCCATCGAAGCCGCATGGGAAGCACGCGACACCGTAACGCCCGCCAGCAATGACGTGCGCGAAGTGGTGGAAGCCGCGCTGGAAATGCTCGATAACGGCAGCGCCCGCGTGGCCCAGCCTGACGGCAACGGCGGCTGGCAGGTGAACCAGTGGCTGAAGAAGGCGGTGCTGCTGTCCTTCCGCCTGAATGACAATGCAGTGGTGCCCAATGGTGCTGCGGGTGCGCCCGGTTTCGACAAGGTGCCCAGCAAGTTCGCCGGATGGGGCGAGAACCGCTTCCGCGAAGCTGGTTTCCGCGTGGTCCCCGGCGCTGTGGCGCGCAAGGGCAGCTTCATCGGCAGGAACGTGGTGCTGATGCCCAGCTTCGTGAACATCGGCGCCTATGTCGATGAAGGCACGATGGTGGACACATGGGCCACGGTCGGCTCCTGCGCGCAGATCGGCAAGAACGTGCATATCTCCGGTGGTGCAGGCATTGGCGGCGTACTCGAGCCGATGCAGGCCGGCCCTGTCGTGATCGGCGATGGGGCTTTCATCGGCGCACGTTCGGAAGTGGCCGAAGGCGTGATCGTGGGCGAAGGCGCGGTGCTCTCCATGGGCGTTTACCTCGGCGCATCGACCAAGATCGTCGACCGTGCGACGGGTGAAGTGCACATGGGCAAGGTCCCGCCCTATGCGGTGGTGGTGCCCGGTGCCATGCCCGGCAAGCCGCTGCCTGACGGATCGCCCGGCCCCAGCCTCTATTGCGCGGTGATCGTGAAGACCGTGGACGCGCAAACCCGCTCGAAAACCGGCATCAACGACCTGCTGCGCGACTGAGAATCCGCCGCTACAGGCCAAAGGCCGTAGGCGCGGATCCGGAACATTGCCGCCCCTCGACCGTAGTTTCTGCACATCCAACGCAGAATTTACGAAGAGGGATCATTTATGGAACGCGAAGGCGACGAAGTGCATGTCGATACCGACGAGGCCCGTGGCGGCAGTACGCCCCACGTGGTGCGCTGGGTACTGGCCATCAGCCTGACGCTGGCAGTTATTGCCATGTCCGCTGTTTGGATCGTACCCGCGATCACGGGTTGAACCGATGCCTCCCGCACAGTCCAAGGCCCAGCAGAAAGCCGCAGGTGCGGCGCTCTCCGCCAAACGCGGGGAGACGAAGGTGGGCGACCTGCAAGGGGCGTCGAAGGAAATGTATGACGACATGTCGGAGGAGGAGCTGGAAGAGCTCGCTTCGACTGATCGCAGCGACCTGCCGGACAGGAAATAGGCCGCCGCCCTACCCCACCGGGCTCTCGATCGCCGGCATGTCTGCCTGTGATGCCGCGTAAGCTTCCGCCTCGCGCATGACGCGCATCATGTTGCGGCTCGCAATTTTCTCTAGGTCTTCCTGGCTGTAACCGCGGCGCGCCAGTTCGACGAACAGCGCCGGATAGCCGGACACATCTTCCATCCCCACAGGGCCGGTGGCCATGCCATCATAGTCCCCGCCAAGACCGATGTAATCCACCCCGATCAGATCGCGGATGTGGTCGATGTGATCGGCCATGTCGGAAACCGTGGCGAGCGGTGCCGGATTGGCTTCATCCCATCGCTCCAGAGCCGCGCTCACCTGTTCCGGCTGGCCCTGCCACAGCGATTGCAGGCGCGCGCGCTCGGCTTGCCGCGCGGCACCGTGGACGCGCAAATCCTCATTCAGATAGCCGGGCAGGCCCACCACCATCACGATACCACCATGTTCGGGCAGGCGCGCAAGCACATTGTCCGGAACGTTGCGTGCGTGGCCATTCACCGCGCGGGCGCCCGAATGGCTGAAAATCATCGGCGCGCCGGTTGCGTCCATCGCATCGAGCATGGTTCCCTCGCTCACATGGCTGAGATCGATCAGCATGCCGAGGCGGGCCATCTCGCGGATCACCAGCACGCCAAAATCGGTCAGCCCACCATGTTCGGGATCATCGGTGGCGCTGTCGGCCCAGGGCGTGTTGGCCGAATGGGTGATGGTCATGTAACGCGCGCCCAGATCGTACATCTGCCGCAGGACCCCGAGGCTGGAACCGATCGAGTGCCCGCCTTCCATGCCAAGCAGTGATGCAATCCTGCCATTGTCCATTGCTGCCTGTGCCTGGTCGGCAGTCAGCGCCAGCTGCAATTCATCGGGATAGGCATTGATCAGGCGTTTGGTGACGTCGATCTGCTCGATCGTGGCCTGCACCGCTTCGGGCTCTGTCATGTTCACGCTGACATAGACCGACCAGAACTGCGCACCCACGCGCCCCTGTTCGAGCCGCGGCAGATCGGTATGCATGGCATCCTCGCCGGCCCCGCCCCAACCCGGCTCGGCATGGGTATCGTGGAAATCAAACCCTTCGAGCACATTCCCGCGACGACCGCGCAACTGGATTGGCACGTCATTGTGACCGTCCCACACGGGAGCCGCCTCGAGTGCGGCATCGGCCACTTCCTCCGGTGTCCGGGCCTGTGCGGGCACTGCAAGCACAGTTCCGGCCAAGAAGGCTGCGGCAATAGCGGGCAGATGGTTTCTCACGAAAAGCGGTTCCTTCGGTAAAACAGTGGGCTGCAAGCTGCGCGATCAGGTTGCAGGAGTAACCGCTCTGCCGCGATTGACAATCCCCAAGACCAATCCTTTCGCCAGCAGGCAGCTGCCCAAAGCAGAACGGCGGCCCTCCGAAGAGAGCCGCCGTCCGGTTATTACAGAACTGATCGGATGGATCAGAACTTGATGCTGGCACCCACGCCGCCGCCAACTGCGTCTTCCGAGAAGCCGACATTGGCGCCAAGGCCGAAGCCGCTGTCGGTGACGAACTGGGCGCGGATCGCACCGGCATATTCGCCTTCGAACACACCGGCACCGAACGACATGCCGCCCTCGCCATTGGCGAGGTTGAGCGGCGCTGCGTTCATGGCGAAGCCCATGGCAACACCCTGGAAGGCCTGCTTGCTCTGCTGCTCCAGGTTGGTGACGCGACCGTCGATCACGTCGATGCGGGCATTCAGCGTGTTCACCGCGCTGGTGAGCTGGCCGAAGGTAGCCACATCATTGGCTGCCACACCGTTGGAAACGCCGGACACGCGGCCCGTCGAGCTGTCGAGAGTGATCGAACCGGCCATCACATCGCCATTCACCGTGATGATATCGCCATCGGTGGTGGAGATGTCACCGCCAGCCGAAACGCTGCCATCAGCTGCAATGTTGCCGCCCACGGCCAGGTTCGAACCGACGGTTGCGCCACCGGCAACGGCCAGATCACCGCCAATGGTGGCATTGCCCGTCAGCGTCGCGTTGGTCGCGTTCAGATCCCCGCCGAAGTTACCATCACCAGTGACGTTCACGTCACCGCCGAAGTTACCGTCGCCGGCTGCATTCACATCCGCATAGGTGTTGACCCCTTCGAAGAAGAAGCCGGAACCTTCTGCAATCACATTGACCGAAGCCCGAACGTCATTGCCTGCGATGATGTTGTTGTACGCAGTCACATTGTCGCGGAAGAAGCCGGAGCCCTGCGAGACGACGTTGGTGCCGACGGTGAGAGTGCCACCGACCGACGCATCTGTCGTCACGGCCAGCGTATCGGTAGCGATATTGCCCGTGTTGGTGATGCCATTGGTGGTCGTTGCACCAGACACTGCCAGCGTATCGGTAGAGATGTTGCCGGTGTTGGTGATGCCATTGGTGGTGGTCGCCCCGGTCACGGCCAGATTGCCACCCACGTTCGCATCGCCCGAAGCTGTCACATTGACGGCATTCACGTCACCCGCAAAGGTGCCGTTGCCGGTGTTGTCCAGCTGGAAGGTCTGACCATTGGTGGAGTCCGTGATGGTGACGCCGGAATTGTCGACAACCACATTGGTCGAAGCGGTGCCGCCATGCAGTGTCAGCGCACTGTTGGTGATCTCGACATAGGAACCGCCAGGTGCATTGTCAGCATCCAGGGTCAGCGTGCCGCCCTGGCCGGAAACGCTGTTGGTGGCGATATTGCCGGTGTTGCTGACACCATTGGTGGTGGTTGCCCCCGTCACCGCCAGATCGCCGCCGATGTTGCCATTGCCGCCTGCATTGACATCGCCATCGGCATTGAAATCACCATCGGCATTCACGTCACCGCTGGCGTTCACGTCGGCATAGGTGTTCACGCCTTCGTAGAAGAAGCCGGAACCGGCAGCGATAACATTCACTCCAGCCTGCAGGTCGTTCACGGCAATGATATCGTATCCGCCGTTGATGTTGCCGGTGGTGGTCAGCGTATCGGTGCCGATGTTGCCGGTGTTGGTTACGCCGTTTGTGGTGGTTGCACCGCTCAGCGCGGTCGCACCGTTCACGTTCAACGTGTCAGTGGTGACATCGCCGGTGTTGGTGATGCCGGTGGAGGTGGTCGCACCGCTCAGCGTGGTACCGCCTGCAACGTTCAGCGTATCGGTTCCGATGTTGCCGGTGTTGGTCACGCCATTGGTGGTGGTGGTTCCAGCCACGGCCAGCGTATCGGTGCCAAGCGCACCGGTGTTGTCGATACCGTTGGTGGTCGCCGCACCTGCCAGGTTGGTGGCGCCATTGACCTGCAGCACGTCGGTTTCCGCCGTGCCGGTGTTGTCAATACCGTTGGTGGTGGTCGCACCGGTTACGCCCAGATTGCCACCGACAGTCGTGTCGCCGGAGGAGCTGAGTGTCGTAGCAGAAACGGTTCCGCCGGTCACATTGCCGGTCAGATTACCCGTAACGTCGCCGGTTACATCGCCCGTGAGGTTGCCGGTCACGTCGCCGGTTACGTTGCCAGTGACATCGCCAGTCACATCGCCCGTGAGGTTGCCGGTCACATCGCCGGTCACGTTACCCGTGACATCGCCAGTCACATTGCCGGTCAGGTCACCGTTGAAACCTGCAGCCGTCACAGTGCCCGTGAAGTTGCCGTTGGTGCCGCTGACATCGCCATCTGCAGCCACGTTGCCGGCCGTGTTGATATTGCCGTTCACCTGCGCATCGTTGTTCACGGTCAGGAAGTTCGTGCCGACGTTCTGAGCGGAATTGAGGTTACCGAAGCTCAGGTTCACATTGCCGCCGAAGGTGCTGATGGTGCCGCCCACGGTCTGGATGTTGCCGCCCTGCGTGTTGACCACACCACCGCCGGTGATCAGGTCATCACCATTGGTATTCAGGTCGCCGCCGGCATTGCCGTTTTCCGCGGTGCCATCGTTAACTTCGACCTGGTCTGTTCCGATCGTTACCTGCGCACTGGCAGGCAGGCCAATGGCAAGTGCGCCCAGCGCGGTGCCACAAAGAATAGATTTCCTGACGCAATTCATCTCAATCTCCAATCTCGGCTTGATGGTGTTCAGTGATCGCCCAGAGGCACGATCACCACCTTGGAAAAGCAGCATTGCAGGAAAAGGGCACTGCCAAAGCCTTGGCAGTCCATCTGTCCTGAATACTCTCAATTCTTCGGATTTGCCCCCATCTCCCCTATTCCCCAAGGACCCTTAAATTCAGGCGTTCCTAACATAAGACAATGTTATCTTGGAACGACTCGTTTCGTAAAGCCCGTGATACCACTAAACTTTACGTTCCGTTAACCTAAGTCAAGGACTGACATGCCGGAACGCTTGATTTTGCGCCGTTTCTGGCGATGCTGGATCAAAGGGGGACGGGTTGCATCAAGCCTGCTTTTCCCCGAGAGCGTGAATCAGGATGGTTATCATGACACTAATTCGCCGGTTTCTGCCGATCGCGGCAGCCGCCACCCTTGCATTGCCGACCGCCGCTTCGGCGGAAGGATTTGTCAACACACGGGCGGGCTGGCTGAACCTGACCGCAGAAGCCAAGGCCGCCTATGTCCAGGGCCTCAATGACAGCCTCAACTTCTTCTACGTCGATGATTCGCTGACCGAGGCGCTCGCCAAGCGGGGTCGCACACGTTGCCTGATCGAACAGCGCGTAACTGCAGCGGTGCTGGCCGCGCAGATTACCGCCGCTTATGACGAAGCCCAGTTCGAGCGCTCATCACCGGTTGCGGTCTATATCCTCCAGATCGGCGAATTGTGCCGCCCATACATCAATCGCGAACGGCAGGAGTTCGGGCTGGGTCCGCAATAGCTGCGCGATGACCACCGCACGGCAGATCATCGAGGAACTCGGCCTCACCCCGCATCCGGAGGGCGGCCATTACCGCGAACTGTGGCGGGGAGCCGATGGCGCTGATGGCAGGTCCTCTGCGACCTCCATCCACTTCCTGCTCGAAGCCGGCCAGAAATCGCACTGGCATACGGTCGATGCGGCAGAGATATGGCTGTGGCATGCCGGCGATCCGCTGGAGCTGCAGTTGGCGCGAAGTGATGACGGACCGGTGCAATCGGTCATGCTGGGCCCGCACATGATGGACGGCCAGAAACTGCAGCACACGGTCGAGCCGGGCGAATGGCAGGCGGCCATGCCGCAGGACGGCGGCGGCGCAGGCTATTCGCTGGTCAGCTGCGTGGTCGCCCCCGGTTTCGACTTTGCAGGTTTCGTGCTCGCCGAACCGGGCTGGTATCCCGGCAAGGGCCCGCAAGGGTGATCCGCAAGGGTGCCGTGCGCTCGGGCCTGCGCTGGCTGCTGGCAGCCTTTTATGCCTATGCGGGCTATGCCCATCTCGCCAACCCCGGCCCATTCCTGCAGATCATGCCGCCGCAGGTGCCCTGGCCGCAGCAGGTGGTGTTCTGGACAGGCATTGCCGAATTGCTGGGGGCCGCGGCGCTCGCCCAGCCCTTCCACCGGCAGCTGCGCCGTGCCGGGGCCATTGGTCTCGCGCTCTACGCGCTGTGCGTCTGGCCTGCCAACATCAACCACATGCTGATCGACCTGGCGCGCGCGGATGGCGGCTGGGGCATGGCCTATCACGTGCCGCGCATGGTGATGCAGCCGGTGATTATCTGGCTGGCCTTGTGGACAGGCGGGATCACCGACTGGCCCTTCCGCCGCAAGAATTGAATCTTGGCGTTAGATTCTCTGCCTGACCCCTGTTAGGGGCGCGCCCATGCTGACCATCAACGGCCTCACCGTGCGTCTTGGCGGACGGACCATCCTTGATCGCGCCACGGCCGCCGTGCCGCCCGGCAGCCGCGTGGGGCTGATCGGTCGCAACGGCGCGGGCAAGTCCACCTTGATGAAGGCCATGATTGGTGAACTTGAAGGCGACGAAGGCTCGATCGAAATGCCCCGCCGCACCCGGCTGGGCTATATCGCGCAGGAAGCGCCCGATGGCGCAGCGACGCCGCTGGAAACCGTACTGGCTGCCGACAAGGAGCGGCTGCAACTGCTGGAGGAAAGCGAGACCTGCGAGGATCCGGACAGGCTTGGCGATGTCTATGAGCGGCTGATCGCCATCGATGCCTATACCGCCCCCGCGCGCGCCTCGCGCATCCTCATCGGCCTTGGCTTTGACGAGGACATGCAGCAGCGCCCGCTCAGCAGCTTTTCGGGCGGCTGGAAGATGCGCGTGGCGCTCGGCTCGCTGCTCTTCTCGCAGCCCGATGTGCTGCTGCTCGACGAGCCGTCCAACCACCTCGACCTCGAAGCGACGCTGTGGCTGGAGAACTTCCTCAAGAACTATCCCGCCACGCTGGTGGTGATCAGCCATGAGCGCGACCTGCTCAACAATGTGGTCGATCACATCCTCCACCTGCAGGGCGGCAGGCTGACGCTCTATCCCGGGACCTATGACAGTTTCGAACGCCAGCGCGCCGAACGCGCCACGCAACTTGCTGCGGCCAAGGCATCGCAGGAGGCGCAGATGGCGCGGCTGCGGGATTACGTGGCTCGCAATTCCGCCCGCGCGTCCACTGCACGCCAGGCGCAGTCGCGCGCCAAGATGCTGGAGAAAATGCAGCCGATCACCGCGCTGATCGAGGACCCGAGCCTGAGCTTCGACTTTCCCGATCCCACGGAACTCAAGCCGCCGCTGATCACGCTGGACCTCGCCGCCGTCGGCTACACCGAAGACAAGCCGATCCTGCGGCGTCTGAACCTGCGGATCGATCCCGATGACAGGATCGCCCTGCTCGGCCGCAACGGCAATGGCAAGACCACGCTGGCGCGGCTGCTGGCGGCGCAATTGCCGCCCATGGAAGGCGCCATGTCTGCCTCACGCCAGATGCGGGTGGGCTATTTCACCCAGTATCAGGTGGAAGAGCTGTCCAGCGAGGACACGCCGCTGGAAACCATGACGCGGATGATGGACGGCAAGACGCCCGGCGCGGTGCGCGCGCAGCTGGGCCGCTTCGGCTTTTCCGGCGCCCGCGCGACGCAGCTGATCGGCAAGCTTTCGGGCGGCGAGCGGGCAAGGCTGGCGCTGGCGCTGATCACTTACGAGGCGCCGCATATCCTGATCCTGGACGAGCCGACCAACCACCTTGATGTCGACGCCCGCGAAGCGCTGGTGCAGGCGCTCAATGACTACGCCGGCGCAGTCATCCTGATCAGCCATGACCGGCATATGGTGGAGCTGACGGCAGACCGGCTGGTGCTGGTGGATGATGGAACCGCGCGCGAATATGACGGCAGCATGGAGGATTATATCGACTTCGTGCTGGGCCGGAACCAGCCGAGGGACGAGACCGGGAACGGCAAGCCCAAACTTTCCAAGAAGGAGCGCAAGGCCGCCGCCGCACACAATCAGGCCGAGACCAAGCGGATCAAATCCGGGCTGGCCGAAGCCGAGAAGGACGTGGCGCGCCTGACCGCCTGGTGCGAGGCGATTGATGCCGCGCTGATCGATCCAGCCGCAGCCAGAGGCAAGCTGGCAGGCAAGTCAGCCGGCGACCTCGCCCAGCTGCGCGGACAGGCCGGCAAGGAGCTTGAAGCCGCCGAAGCCGCCTGGCTGGAATTTGGCGAACAGCTGGAGGCGCTGGCCTAAACGTCCGGGACTATCCAGCAGGCTCAGCCTCTACCGAATAGTTGATCGCGGCGTTGCGGGTTTTCTGGAAATCCGGAACGCTCATGCCCTTCATCGCGGCATAGACATCGATATTGCCCAGCCCGACCACCGGGGCGAGCTTTTC
>JAUIJI010000075.1 GCA_030431435.1 Alphaproteobacteria bacterium
CGACCTGTTCGATGCGGCGGCAAAGATGGTGGGGCATCGCCGGGGTGGTCTTGCCTATGCCTCCATCGCCGGATGCGGCGGCTTTGGTGCGATCAACGGGTCCAGCCTGGCGACGACCGCAACGGTTGGCCTTGTCGCCTACCCGGAAATGAAGAAGCGCGGCTATGATCCCGGTCTTTCGACTGCCACCATCGCCGCTGGCGGTACGCTGGGGCAGATGATCCCGCCATCGGGCGCCCTGATCGTCTTCGGCATCATCGCCGAACAATCCATCGGGCAATTGTTCACCGCTGCGATCATCCCGGGCATCACCCAGGCGCTTCTTTATGCGCTGGTCGTCTTCATCCTCGTCCGGCTGCGCCCCGAACTTGCACCTGCCGTAGAACGCGCCGGCTGGGCGGAGCGCTTGCGTGCACTGGGGCGGATCTGGGAAATCGCGCTGCTGGTGCTGCTGGTTATCGGCGGGATTGCAGTGGGGTGGATTAGCCCACCCGAAGCGGCAGCGGTTGGTGCGGCAGGTGCCTTGCTGATCGCGGCATTGCGGCGGAAATTGACCAGGGCCAGCCTGTTCACTGCGTTTCATGAAACGCTTCGGACAACCGGGCTGATTTACCTGATCGTGATCGGCGCGCTGATCTTTTCCGTCTTCGTGGGCGTGACGGGCCTCGCCGATGCCGCCGGCGCTTTCATTACCGACCTTGGCTTTGGCCCCTTCGCCACGCTGGTGCTGGTGGCGCTGATCCTGCTGATCCTTGGCACGGTGCTGGATGGCCTGGCGCTGATGCTGCTGATGACGCCGATCCTGCTGCCCATCGTGCAGGGCACCGGCATGACCGCGATCTGGTTTGGCATTTTCCTCGTGCGGGCAATGGAAGTGGGCTTCCTCACCCCGCCGCTTGGTATCAATCTCTACGTCATGCAGGGGGTGGCCAAGGATATCGCCATCTCCCGGATATTCCGCAGTGTCATGCCGTTCCTCGCCAGCGACATGGTCCACCTGCTGCTCATCATTGCGTTCCCGGCCCTTGTGCTGTGGCTCCCCGAATTCCTTGGAAGCTGATCTGACATGATTGCGATTGCCGGTCCCGATATCCCCCGTGAACTGTTGCTGGCGACGGCCCGCTATGCCGGACCGTTGGATTTCGACCCCGAGCGCGCGACACCTCGCGCAAGCGAGTGGCTGGAGAGCAAGTTTGCGCCGTGGGCTCGCCCCCTGCTCGAGACCTGGGCGGAAGGTGGCTATGACGGCCTCGACAAGGTCGTGTTCAGCCGCGCGGACGATACATCGCAGCGTCTCTATTACTATGTCTGCGAACTCCAGCGCAGGGGGCTGGTCGGCGGCCCGCAGCCGCTGAACCTCGATATTGCCAAGATCGCACGCCCTACCAGCCTTGATCGCACCATCGCCAAGCTGCGCGAACTCTCCGATCTGCTTGAAGCCAGCGACGACGCGATCGAGAACGCGATTGCAGATACCAATGCAGAAAGGGCAAACGCACAAGCCGGTCAGGCCGGGGCACGGGTTCTGATTACCGGCTCGCCTTCGCTCAACACCCGTCTGGCAGATGCAGTTCGCAGTTGCGGTTTCTCCCCATCCGAAGTGTCGCTGCATGACCTGTGGACCGATCTTGGCGATCCGGTTGAACAGGGGACGGGCGATCCCGTGGCCGCACTCGGACACTGGATGTACAACCGCCAGTCCGGGCCGCGCGGGTTTGCAGATCCGGCAAGGACGCTCGCCGACAAGATAGCGCAGGCTGCGCCCGCGGCGGTCGTGCTCTGGCGGATCGAGGAGGACGAAGCGCAGTGCTGGCATCTTCCGGCAGAACGGGCAGTGCTGGACCAATCGGGCATTCCCTCGCTGGTGCTGACGCGGCGCGATGCCCTTGCGCGCGATGGTGCGCCTGCTGAAATCGAGACATTCCTGCAAGGAGTTGCGGCATGAGCCTTCTGACCGGCCATCGTGTTGCCATTCTGGGCGGCATGGAAGGGCGCGCACTGGCGCGCTATTTCGCTTCGCTCGGCGCGGAGATCGGCGGGCCGGTCGAGGGCGCGTCATTCGTCATCGACGATCTCGGCCTTGAAGGCACGGCGGATATCGCCATCCCCGAGCAAGCGATCCACGTTTCCGTAACCCCTTTCGGTTCGGGCGGTCCGCGCTCGCAGTGGAAGGGCGGGGAACTGGTGGCATCGGCGATGGGCGGCGCGTTGCGCCTGACTGGCGAGCCCGGCGAGAAACCGGTCAAGGAAGCGGGCGATGCCTGTACCTTCCATGCCGATATGGTTGCTGCCGCAGGTGCAATGGCTGCGCATTTTGCGCGCGGCACGCACGGCAAGGGCCAGCAGGTCGACGTGTCTATCCAGCAGGTCGCCATGAGCCGCAATGTGAACGGCGTGCTGGTGTGGGAGTTCGACAGGAAAAAGCTCGATCGCGCTGGCGGCTGCATCGCCTATGGCCGGGCCAAGGTCCGCGTGATCTGGAAACTGGCCGATGGCTATTGCTTCCACGCGCTGATGACCGGGCGGCTGGGCGCGCCTGCCAACAAGGGCCTGTCCGACTGGATGGATGAAGCCGGTTTCGACAACCCCATGCGCGATGTCGACTGGCTGGCCTACAACCGTTCCACCCTGCCTGCAGAAACACGCGCGGTGTGGGAAGCGGCGATGGCCGATTTCTTCGCCAGCCGCACCAAGCATGACATTGCCACCGAAGGCCGCAGGCGGGGCATCAATGCCTGCGTGGTGAACGAGCCTGCCGACGTGCTGGAAGACCAGCACCTTGCCGCGCGCAAGTTCTTCGATACGCCTGACGGCCTGCCCCTGCGCTTTGCAGGGGTTCGCGAAGGCTCCGCTGTTGCCGCAGCACCGGCAATCCATGCAGGCGAGCGTCCGGGGCCGCTATCGGGGGTCAAGGTGCTCGACTTTGCTTGGGCGTTGGTGGGATCGATCACCACCAAGACCCTGGGCGATCTGGGCGCGGAAATCGTCAAGATTGAAACCCGCGGACGGCCCGATTTGGCGCGTATGGATGTTCAGGTTTCCGCATCGAGCGCCAAGAGCCTCGACGACAAGCCATGGTTCGCCCATCTCAACACATCGAAAAAGAGCCTCACGCTCAACCTCAAGAAACCTGAAGCGCGCGACGTGCTGGATCCGCTGATCGAATGGGCTGACGTGGTGGTAGAGAACTTCTCGCCCGGCACGATGGCCAAGCTCGGCCTCGATTATGACAGCCTGGTACAGAAGAACCCTGGCGTGGTGATGGTATCAGGCAGCGTATTCGGCCAAACCGGCCCGCTGGCGCAGGAATGGGGCGTTGATGGCACGGGCGGTGCGCTTTCCGGCCGCACCTTCCTGACCGGCTATCCCGATGGCGAACCGGTCATTCCCGGCGCCGTGCCCTATGGCGATGTGATCGTGCCCTTCGTGATGGCGGGCCATGTGGCGGCTGCACTCCAGCACCGGCGCGAAACCGGGCGGGGCGGGCACATCGATGCGTCCATGTACGAGATATGCGTCCAGCAAATGCGCGATTTCCTTGCCCGAGCGAAGGCCGGTGAACGTCCCCGGCGGCTCGGCAACGGCGATCCGGCTGCGTACTTCCAGGATGTGTTTCCCGCCAGGGGCGAGGACCGATGGGTGGCGATCAGCCTGGCCGACGAAGCAGAGCACGCGAAGCTGCTTGCCATCACCGGACCGGACATCGCGGTATGGACTTGCGAGCGCGAGGATCATGCCATCGCCGAACAGCTGCAGGCACAGGGCATCGCTGCCGGTGCCCTGCAGGATTGCGAGGACCTGATGGACAGCGACCCCCAGATTGCCACGCGTAACGCGCTGGTCATGCTGGATCATGCCATCCTGCGTCCCTTCGGGCACGTGGCGACGCCGATGCGGCTGTCGCGCGATGCATTCGCGCCGTTCCGTGCTCCGTCCATCGGCGAGCACAGCCACGAAATCGCGCGGCGCATCTGCGGGCTGGATGAAGCCCATATCGCGCGCCTCGCCGATGAAGGAGTTTTCGAGTGAGCCAGTCCGTCAACCAGCGCAGCCGCAAGATGCTTGCCTGCACGGCAGAGGCGACGGCCTACCAGAAGGCTTTCGGCAAGGAATTGCGCCGCCGCGTGGTGGAGGAGCAGGAACCCTTCGCGATTGTTCAGGCAGATACGCCGCACGAGATTTTCCACGCGATGGATATCCCGATCATCACCAACCAGTGGTGGTCCGCCTATATCTCGGCCAAGCAGCTTTCCTCGCAATATTTCGATGCCATGGTGGAGGCGGGCTATCCCGCCAATTCCTGCAAATACTGCTCGCTGGGCCTTGCCTGTACGCTGGCCAATGATCCCGAAACCGCGCCCTGGGGCGGCTTGCCCAAGCCGACCATGCTGGTCGCGCGCCTGACCTGTGATTGCATCCAGCATGTCTTCGGCCAGTGGGCAGAAGCCATGGATACAGAATTCTTCCCGATGGAAGCGCCCGCATGGCAGGACAAGGACCCGGCGTGGTTCGATCATTCGAAGGCGGACTGGGAGCGTGTCTACCAACCTGACCGCATCGCCCACATGGTGCGCGAGATGGAAGACCTGATCTCCCAGCTGGAATCGAAGACCGGCCGCAAGTTCGACGAGGCAAAGTTCCATCACATCATGGAACAGATCAACGTGCAGGAAGGCTATATCTGGGAGGCAGCTCAAGCCATCGGCAAGGCGCGGCCGTGCCCGATCTCGATCGCCGAACAGATGCCCAACACCATGATACCGCAGTGGCACCGCGGGTCTGACTGGGCTGTCGCCCATGCCAGGAAATTCCGCGATCAGGTGATGGAACGCATCGATGCCGGGCTGGGCGCTTCCGACAACGAACGCCTGCGCCTGATGTGGATCGGGGCGGGCGTGTGGCATGATCCCGGCTTCTACCAGTCGCTGGAAGAAACGCTGGGTGCTGTCTTTGTCTGGTCGATGTACATGCCCTTTGCTGGTCCCGCCTACCTGCGTGACCTGAAAGGCGATCCGATGGGGGCGCTGGCCAGCCGCGTGGCTTCTATGAACGAGACGCTGCACCTGCCGCCGTGGATGAACGGCTGGATGGTTTCGGAAGCCAGGCGCTGCGGCATTGATGCCGCGGTGGTGCTGCTGCCGCCGGACAACCGCCTCAGCCAGTCGGGCACCAAGTTGACGGCGATGGCGCTGGAGGAAGCAGGTGTCCCGGTGCTGATGATCGATGCCGACATGGTCGATGCCAAGATATGGGATCATGACAGGATGGTGGCGATGGTCGAGGAATTCCTGCGCCATAGGGGTGTCGCATGAGGCTGCTCGTGGCCCTCCTTGCCATGCTCGCGCTGGCAGGCTGCGAACGGCAGGTGCCCGAAGGGGTGACCGAGATCACCTATGCCACGCCATACCCACCGTCCCACCCCTTCAGCCGGGCAGACCAGCGCTGGATCGATTTCGTGGCAGAGCGGTCAGGCGGATCGCTGGTCGTCAAGCCGATCTGGTCAGGCGCCTTGCTGTCGGCAGACATGTCGATGGAAGAGGTTCGTCACGGGGTCGCCGATGTCGGGCTGATAACCCCGATTTACGTTCGTGGCGGGACGCACCTGCTGCGCACCCACACGGGCTTCTACAGCGGTGCGGATTCGATCGAGAGCCAGCTCGCTCTCTATCGCTGCCTTGAAGCGGAAATCCCGCAGATCGCGCGCGAGCTGGAAGGTCTCAAGGTGCTGGCAGTGCAGGGCGGGCTGCTTCCCGGAATCCTCACCCGCAACACCCAGGTGACCGAGCTTGCCGATCTTCGCGGATTGCGTATTCGCGCGCCCACCGAATTGCTGCCGATCCTGAGCCAGCTTGGCGCGGACCCGGTCGAGATGCCGATGGGCGAGGTCTATTCGGCGCTGGCCAAGGGCGTACTCGATGGCGTTGTCGCGCCGACGGACACACTGCGCTCGCTCCATTTCTCCGAGATTACCCGCTACTTCTATGAATTGCGCATTCCGCGTGGTGCCTATCCGGCGCGGGCCATGGACCTTGATAGCTGGAATGCCCTGTCGGATGAGCACCGCCTCGTTCTGCAGGAAGGTACCGCCGCGTGGGAAGCTGCACTGGCGGACGAGATCCGCAAGTCAGAAATCATTGGCAGGCAGGCAGGTGAGGGGCGCATCGTCTATTCGCCGGCGTCGGCAGCCGAACAGGCGGAATTCGACGCGCTCTACCTCAGCGAAGGGCGCAGGAACGCAGAAGAATTAAAGCGCTTCGGCATTGACGGGCTGGCTGCCTACCGCGCCGCCCGCGAAAGCATTGTCGGGCGCGACCAGATCAAATGTGGAGGCATATCGTGACGCAACAGCCCCTTGCAGGCATCAGGATTGCGGATTTCAGCCATGTCATGGCAGGACCGTTTGCCAGCCATCTGCTGCGGCTTATGGGGGCAGAGGTCATCAAGATCGAATCCCCCAAGGGCGACCAGTTCCGCAACTATGGTTCGAACCGGGAATTCGATGGCATGAGCCCGGCCTTCATTGCTGCCAATGTCGGCAAGAAGAGCATCGCGCTCGACCTGAAAGACCCCGATGACAAGAGGATCGCGGGCGAGATCGTGCAACGCTGCGATGTGCTGCTCGAGAATTTCAGGCCCGGCGTGATCGACAGACTGGGCTTCGGATATGACGAGGTATGCAAGCTCAACCAGGACATCATCTTTTGTTCGGTGTCCGGGTACGGGCAGGAAAGCCCGCTGCGCGACTGGCCCGCTATCGACAATATCGTGCAGGCGACCAGCGGAATGATGATGCTCAGCGGGGCGGAGGGCGATCCGCCGGTTCGCGTGGGCTTCCCCATTGTCGATACGCTCACCGGTCAGACGGCGGCTGTTGCTATCCTGGGTGCGCTGATGCAGCGCGAACGGACCGGCAAGGGCGCCTATATCGATGTGTCGATGCTGGATGCGAGCCTTGCGTTCATGACTTCGGCGCTCACGCCGTTTCTGGTGACGGGTGACACGCTCAAGCGCCTCGGCAATACCGGCTACAGCGAGCTTCCCACTGCGGCGCTGTTCGAAACCGCGGACAAGCGGCACATTTCGCTTGGCGTGGTGCAAGACAACCAGTTCGTTGCGCTCGCCAGAAAGCTCGGGCGTGATGACTGGCTGGATGATCCACGCTTTTGCACCAGCGATGCCCGCCGGGCCAATTTTGCCGAGATGCACAGCCAGCTCACGGCCCTGTTCGCCACCCGCAACGCGGACGCATGGGAGCGCGAGCTGAGCGAGGCCGGGATCCCCTGTGGCAAGATCCGCCGCGTGGGCGAGGCGGCGCAGCTGTGCCAGGAAGATGCCTTGCTGGATATCCCGATCGAAGGGATGCCTTTCGATGGAAAGATCGCCGTTCCCAATGCGGGTTTCCGCATGAGCCCGGGGCAGCCCGGCACACATGAGCCACCGCCGCGTGTCGACCAGCATCGCGATGAAATCCTTGCCTGGCTGGAGTCCGACCTGTGACCTTTTCTATCCTGTTTCGCCGGCTTGTGCTGGCCTTCACCCTGCTTTTTGCACTTCCCGCAGCCGCGCAATCAGAAGACGACGGTTATGCTGATTACCAGCGCCATTCGCTTTACGTGCCGGTGCGCGATGGCACGCAACTGGCGATGAACATATATCGCCCGGCAGAAGATGGCCGTGCGGTGGATGAGGCAATGCCGGTCATCTTCGTATTCACGCCTTATCGCGCGCGCTATTACGATGATGACGGGAATATCGAGGAAACGGCGCTGGGAGACAGGCTTGCGCTTCGCTCGCTGATCCGCGCCGGATATGTCGTCGCGGTAGCGGACGTTCGCGGAAAGGGGGCATCCTTCGGGACGCGTCTGGGCTTTCAGGGACACACGGAAGCGCAGGACGGACACGACCTTGTGGAATGGCTAGCTCACCAGCCGTTTTCCACCGGCGATGTCGGCATGATCGGCTGCTCCTATCTCGGCGGCACGGCCCTGCACACGGCAGCCAGCGCGCCGCCTTCGCTGCGGGCCATTTTTGCCGGCGCCAGTGACTGGGACAAATATGATTTCGTGCGCCGTGGAGGGATTACTGCGCAGTTCAACACGCGGCCGGACGAGCCTTTGTCGGTCGATCTTGCCAGCGTTCCGGTCGATGCCGATACAGACGGTTCCATGCTGGCCCGGGCAGTGGCCCAGCACGCCGATAACACCTCCATGTCCGGCCTGTGGTACTCGATGCCCTATCGTGACAGCGTGTCGCCGCTCACCGGCAACGCCTTCTGGGACGAGGTCGCACTCTGGAAGCGCGCAGACGCGATCAGGGAAGCAGGCATTGCCACCTATCTGTGGAGCAACTGGAAGGACGAACCGACCGGGCAGATCCTGGTCGCGGCACAGAACCTCGACAGCCGCCTGCTGGTCGGCCCCGGCAGCCATTGCGTTCCGCCCGAAGGGTTTGACTTCATCGGCGAGATCACCCGCTTTTTCGACCATCACCTGAAAGGGGCGCAGAACGGCTTCGAACAGCAGCCCAGGGTGACCTATTGGTCCGACAACGGCACTGACGACGGTACCTATGTCCAGGGAGACGAGATTCCGGGAAACAATGCGCTCATGGCCTCGCTCTACCTGTCGGACGAGACGCTCACGCGCCAGCTCGGCGATCCGGGCGAGAGCAGCTTCTCCGTCAATTACGATGTCGGCGATGACAATTACTTCGCTTTCTGGCCGCCAAGCCAGCACGGCAATGGCCTGACCTATGTCAGCGCGCCGTTCGAATCCGATGTCGACCTGCTCGGCTCGCCGCTTGCCCATCTCGCGGTGAAGATAGACCGGCCCGACGGCGATGTGTTCGTCTATCTCGAACAGCTAGGGCCTGATGGAGATGTCGAAGTGCTGTCATTCGGCCGGTTGAAGATTTCCCTCCGGGCTATCACGCCGCCGCCGTGGGATAATCTCGGCTTGCCATGGCATGCCGGCTTTTCTGCCGATGCAGCGCCGCTTGCCGAGCGCGAAACCGCTGAACTTTCCATCGGTATGCTTCCGCTATCGCACCGCGTCACTGCGGGCTCGCGCCTGCGGCTGGTGGTGACCGGAGCAGACCCCCGGCAGAGAAATCTCGCCGAGATTACGCAGGATCCCGCTCCGCAGATCACCGTGCTTCACGGCTGGGGGCAGGGTTCGCGCGTCGAACTGCCGCTGCTGGCAGGATCCGAATAGTAGACGAGGATCGTTGGAAGAGGGGATGAGGATGAACTGGAAAGCGAATTGCGGAGCTTTGGTGGCAGGTGCGGCGCTTGTGCTTGCGGCCTGTTCGCAGGAGGCGGCGATGGAAAGCGATGGATCGGGCGAGCCGCTGGCCGGGCAGATTGGCGAACCGGCAGGAACCGGTGCCAGCCCTGCTGTCGCGCAAGCGCGCGAGGATGCGCCGCAGTACACCTTCTATCGCCCGGCCACGCTCCCCGACGAGCCGCTTCCGCTGGTGATCTGGGGCAATGGCGGTTGCCGCGACAACGGCCTCAGCGTCAGCCATTTCCTGCGCGAGATTGCCAGCCACGGATACATTGTGATTGCCAACGGCAGGCCGGGCGAGGAGCGCGAAGTGCTCGACAGTCTGCCTACGGCCGAAGAACTTTCCCAATTGCCACCGCCGCCGCCTCCCAGCGAGCGCACGCCGGATGAGACTTCGGTGGAGCAGTACCTCGGCGCCATCGCCTATGCCGAAGCGGCAAACGCCGCAGCTGATGACGAATTGGCCGGGCATATCGATACGCAGAGGATCGCCGCCCTGGGCCATAGTTGCGGGGGGCTGCAGGCGCTGGCTGCCGGTGCCGATCCGCGTATCGACACGGTGATTGCCTTTGCCAGCGGGGTCTACAACCGCCCGACCGGCGGGCTCAGCGGTGTGCAGATCGGCAAGGATGACCTCGCCAGGCTGCACACGCCGGTTGCCTATGTGCTCGGCGGTGTGACCGACATCGCCTATGAGAACGGCAGCGACGATTTTGCGCGGATCGACCATGTTCCCGTCGTGCTTGCCAATCAGGATGTCGGCCACGGCGGAACTTTCGCACTCGCCAATGGTGGAGACTGGGCGCGCTTTGGTGTGCAATGGCTCGATTGGCAGTTGAAGGGAAGCGAGACAGCGGCGAACCAGTTTGTGGGCGAAGAATGCGGCTTCTGCGCCGACGAAAGCTGGACATTCGAACGCAAGAACTTCTCGCCCGATCAGTAAGCCGCGACCGGCGCGCTTCGGGATAGTCGGGAGCAGCCAAGCCGAACGATCAGTCCTGTTCCTGCGGACGGGGCGATTGCGGGTGAGCTCTCATCGCGTGTTGTCACCACCCGTCATTGCCCATACCCTGCCCGAAAACTGGGAGCAGGACTGACACTGGCATGCGCGCAAGACCGCAACTTGGACTCTCGACAGGCGAGCAAGCCGCAGGCGGCTTTCGGCTGCTGATCGGCGGCTCGTGGCGCGATGCCGGCGATGGCGGCACCCGCCCGGTCCATGATCCCTATCTCGAACAGGATTGGGGCATGGTAGCCGAAGCGGGCGGGGGCGATGTGGCCGACGCTGCCCATGCTGCCCGGCATGCCTTTGCTGACCGCCGCTGGTCCGGCCTGCTGGCAGGCGAGCGCGCCCGGATCATGCTGCGCCTCGCCGACCTGATCGAGCGCGATGCCGCCAAGCTGACCACCCAGCAGATCTTCGAGAATGGCAAGCTGGTATCCGAAATGGCACCGGGAACGCAGGCGCTGGCGGGCGATTGCCGTTTCTTCGCCGGTCTTGCCGAAACCAACAACGGCGCCAGCGTGCCGCCATCGCGCCCCGGGTTCACCACCTTCACGCTGAAGGAACCGATCGGCGTCGTCGCGGCGATCACGCCGTGGAACACCCCGCTGGGCCTGCTGGGCTGGAAGCTGTTCCCGGCTCTCGCAGCAGGCAATACGGTGGTGATCAAGCCGTCCGAGGTAACGCCCACATCGACGCTGATGCTGGCCGCACTGTGCCAGGAAGCCGGCATTCCCGACGGTGTCGTCAATGTTGTGACGGGCGGCAGGGCGACCGGTGAAGCGCTGGTCGAGCATCCGGAGATCGACAAGATCGCCTTCACCGGCTCCACCGCTACGGGCCAGGCCATCGCTTCAAGGGCTGCCCTGCGCAGCGCCCGCGTGACGCTGGAGATGGGCGGAAAATCCCCGCAAGTCATCTTTGCCGATGCCGATCTGGACCGCACGGTCAACGGCGTGATGGCAGGCATTTTCGCCGCCACCGGGCAAAGCTGCATGGCCGGTTCGCGCGTTCTGGTCGAAGCCCCGGTGTTTGACCGGTTTGCAGAAATGCTGGCAGCACGCGGCGAGGAGATGATCGCGGGCGATCCGCTTGATCCGGCAACCCAGCTCGGGCCGCTCGCATCGAAGGGACAGCTTGAGAAAGTTCTCTCCTATTTCGACGTGGCCAAGCACGAGGGCCTTGCCTGCATGACCGGCGGCAAGCGGGTGGATCGCAGCGGCTATTTCGTCCCGCCAACGGTCTATCGCGATGTCCCGCCGGACAGCAGGCTGGCGCGCGAGGAAATATTCGGGCCGGTCGCCTCTCTCTTCCGCTTCGAGGGCGAGGAGCAGGCTGTGCAGCTGGCGAATGACACGCGCTATGGCCTTGCTGCAGGCATCTGGACCAACGACATCAACCGCGCGCACCGCATGCTCCACCGCCTGCGGGCAGGATCGGTGTGGGTCAACAACTACCGCATCGTGGGCCATACCCTGCCCTTTGGTGGCTACGGCCAGAGCGGGGTCGGGCGCGAAATGGGCGCCGATGCCCTTGATGCCTATTGCGAAACCAAGAGCGTGTGGATCGACACGGGCAATGACATTGCCTTCAGGACAGGCGGAGAGGACTGACATGGAATATGACCTGGTCGTGATCGGCTGCGGCGCGGGCGGGCTATCCGCTGCGGTCGCCTATGCCGAGGAAGCTGGCGAGGATGCCCGTATCGCGGTGCTGGAACGCGCCACCAGGGAAGGACGCGGCGGGGCGACCCGCTGGACGAGTTCGTGGTTTCGCATCACCAAGGATCGCCAGCTCGATCCGGCCTTTATCGGCATGATGGAGGAGCTTGGCGAAGGAAAGGCGGACCTGGACTATTGCCGCACCTATGCCAGCGAAGTCCCCGCCACCTTCGATTTCCTCGATCGGCACGGGGTACCATGGGTCTATTTCGAGCAGCCCTTCGCCAACCGCAACACCGGCGGCGGGCTGGCCATGCCCGTTCCCGGCGGGGTGGCGATTGTCGATACGCTGGCCGCAAAGGTCGACAGCCTGCCCAACGCAGCCATCCACTATGAAACAGAAGCCTGCGCGCTGGAAACCGACGAGAGCGGCAGGGTGACGGGCGTGCATGTCCGCTCGCCCGAGGGTGAGCAGTTGTTGCGGGCAAAGGCGGTGGTCATCGCCTGCGGCGGTTTCGAAGGTGCGCCGGACATGCTGGTCGAGCATCTTGGGCCGCGCGGTGCGGAAATGCCCGTGATCGCACCTACGCTGGTGAACAACAGGGGTGATGGCATCCGCCTCACCGCCCCGCTTGGCGGCGATGTGGCCGGCCAGTTCGACATGTTCCACGGCGAGCCGGTGGATACGCGAACCGAGAAGCCCGATGCGGTGATCTATGGCTATCCCTTCGGCATTATCGTCAACCGCGACTGCCAGCGCTTCTTCGACGAAGGGCAGGACAGTTTCGATTCCACTTTCGAGAAGCTGGGTTACGAGATCTGGGCCAACCAGGACCAGCAAGCCTGGTTCATCGGCGAAAAGGCGATCCTCGACTGGCCCAATGTTGCCGACATCATGCTGACCGACCAGCCGCCCGTCGAGGGCGAAACGCTGGCAGAACTGGCGACGGCGCTAGGCCTCGATCCGGCCGCGCTTGTGGCCACGGTGGATGCGTATAACGCCGCCATCCAGCCCGGCGAAACCGACCGGTCAATCCGCGATGGCAAGTGCACCAAGGGTATCGAGCCGCCCAAATCCAACTGGGCAACGCCGATCGCCAGCGGCCCTTTCATCGGCTATCCGATGACTGCGGCCATCACCTTCACTTTCGGGGGCATCCGGTCGGACAAGCGCGCCCGGGTGTTGAGAAAGGACGGTTCGGCCATCCCCGGCCTGTACGCGGCGGGCGAAGTGACGGGCCTCTATTACAAGGAATATCCCGCTGGCACTTCGGTCCTGCGCGCGCTGACCTTCGGCCGCATCGCCGCGCGCGAAGCAGCGGCGGGGGCCTGACATGGCAGAGATCATCCATTGTGCCCAAATGCCCTGGGGCGAGAGCCTTGTCGCCCAGCGCGGGGCGACCGAAGGCATGGCGCACAAGCGCCTGTTCGAAGGCGAGGAAGGCAGTCCGGACAATTACATGCTGGTCATGTCGCGCGAGCCGAACAGCTATTTCTCGCCCCGCCATCGCCATCCATGGGACCAGATCCGTTTCTGCCTCGAAGGCAAGATACCCATCGCCAAGGGTCTGTTCATCGAAGGCGGTGAAATCGGCTATTTCCCCGAAAGCGCGCATTACGGACCGCAGGAAGGCGGGGAAGACAGGATCGTGCTCCTCCTGCAATTCGGTGGTGCCAGCGGACAGGGATTCATCGGCCCCGATGCGCTGAAACAGGCGCGGCTGGAAATGGAGCAGGACGGCAGCTTCGAACGGGGCGTTTACGTCCGCGATGAGCAGGGCAAGCGGATCAACCGGGATGCCTATGAGGCTGTCTGGGATCACGTAAAGCACTCATCCCCGGCCTATGTGGAGCCCGTGTACAAGACCCCGATCGTCATGCGGCCCGATGCGCTCGACTGGGAACCTGCAGGACAGGCGGGCATCAGGCAAAAGCGGATCGGCAGCTTCCCGCATCGCAAGCTCGACATTGCGGCCATGCGGATTGAAGAGGATCGCGAACTGGCAATAGAGCCCGGCAACCGGCTGCGCTTCCTTTTCGTTACGAGCGGCACCGGAGAGATTGACGGTGAGGAACTCAGGCGCTGGAGCGTGATGCGGATCCAGCCGGGAGAGGGCGGTCTCATTCGGGCCAGCAAGCCACTCGAAGTGGTCGATCTGGCTGTCGGCCTGGTGGATCCGCCCAGCTGAGGCGAAGGCCATTCGCCTTCACCGGCGCGAAGTTGCCCGCACACTCCTATTCCCAATTGCGTCCCCCATGCGATAAAGGCGCAGCGACCATCACCTTGACCAAGGATTGATCTTGCCCGGATTCAAGTACCCGTCCCGCACCGTCGCCCATCTATCGGCATTGGCTCTGCTGGCTGCCTGTGCTGCTGAAGAGGAACCGGCTGCCACGCCGAGCCAGCCCACCGTGGCGGCTGATTTTGCGACCACGCAAACCTGCACCACGCCTGACGATGCTCCGGTGCGGATTGCAGGTGGCACCTTCATGATGGGGCAGGAAGATATCTATGCCGAAGAAGGCCCAGTGCGCGAAACCACCGTGGATACGTTCTGGATTGACCGGCACGAGGTCACCAACCGACAGTTTTCCGCCTTCGTGGAAGAGACCGGTTTCGTCACACTGGCCGAAAAGCCCGTCGATCCTGCGCTTTATGGCGTGCCTGTGGCGCAGATCCCGCCGGACCTGCTGCTCCCAGGCTCTGCCGTTTTCACTCCGCCCGAACGTCCGTCCAACCGCTACACCGACTGGTGGGTCTATGTCCCCGGCGCGAACTGGAAGAAGCCATACGGCCCCGAAGGCCCCGATGCGCAGGATGACCAGCCCGTGGTCCACCTCGCGTGGGATGACATGGTTGCTTACGCCAATTGGGCAGGTGGACGCCTGCCGACAGAGGCCGAGTGGGAATATGCCGGCAGTGCAGGCGAAGCGCCCTACAGCGACCAGCCCGATGGCGATGAGGCCAACAGCTGGCAAGGCGTGTTCCCGATGGTCAATGAAGAGACGGACGGGTTCAGCGGAATCGCGCCGGTCGGCTGTTTCGAGCCCAATGCCAACGGGCTCTACGACATGGTTGGCAATGTCTGGGAAGTGACGCAGGATTATTTCCGCCCCGGTCACGATCCCGATGATACCGACAATCCGCAAGGTCCCAGCGAGAACGCGGCCTATGATCCCTACAACCCCGGCCTTGCCAGCCGGGTGATGAAGGGCGGTTCATACCTGTGCGCTCCCAACTACTGCCAGCGCTATCGCCCGACATCGCGCCAGGGCCGCGATCCGGGGCTGGGAGCCAGCAATGTGGGCTTCCGCCTTGCCTATGACGAGATTCCGCAAGGCTGACTCGACACAGGCAACTCTGCAGGACAACGGTTTCCAGTTGCATGCGAAACCTAATGCCCATAGCGTGCCGCCATGTTTCTAAGAAGAATGCGTCCATCGTTGGGCATCCTGCTTGCGGCACTCCTCGGATTGACGCTGACCGCTTGCGGTGATGGCGTCGCCGAAACCGAGAAGGCTGCGCAGGAGGGAATTCTCCTGATCGGCAATGGCTCGGAACCCAAGGGCCTCGATCCGCATCTGGTAACCGGCGTTCCCGAAAGCCAGATCCTTGGCGCGATCCTCGAAGGCCTGGTCGCCTTCCACCCGTCGAACGACATGATCGACGAGCCGGGGATGGCGGAAAGCTGGGAGAGCGAGGACAATTTCTCCGTCTGGACCTTCCATTTGCGTGATGCGCTGTGGAGCAATGGCGATCCCGTTACCGCGCAGGACTTTGCCTATAGCTGGGAACGGATCCTTTCCCCCGCGTTGGGCGCGGAATATGCGCCGATGCTCTATGTC
>JAUIJI010000076.1 GCA_030431435.1 Alphaproteobacteria bacterium
CGAGGCTTTGGCATTGAATGCGATGTCCGTCGCAGCAGGGACGGGCGAGCGCTGGTGTTCCACGATGCCACGCTGGAGCGGCTGGCAGGGCGCAGCGGCCAGCTCGACGAAATGGGCGTGGGCGAGATCACGCAGGTTCGCCTCACTGTCGGCGGCGAGGCTATTCCCACCTTGCGTGACGTGCTCGACCAGGTGGCAGGCAAGGTCCCGCTGCTGCTCGAAATCAAGAGCGACAAGGGCAAGTCGATCAACACTTTATGCAAGGCGGTGCGGCGCGATCTCGAGGGTTATCGCGGCCCGGTGGCGGTGATGTCCTTCGATCCGCGCGTGGGCGCATGGTTCGCCCGCAAGGCGCCCCAGATCGTGCGCGGTCTGGTGGTGACGGAAGAGAACAGCCGCACCTTCTCCGGCCTGGTCAAGCGCCACCTCTCCTTATGGGCCTCGCAAGCGCAGTTCCTTGCCTATGACATTCGCGATCTGCCGAGCGCCTTCGCCGCAAGCCAGCGCAAGCGCGGACTGCCGGTTCTGACATGGACGGTGAACAGCCCTTCCTTGCGTGAGCGCGCGAGGGAGCATGCCGATGCGCCCATTGCCGAAGGGCCGGGACTTTAGGCCACTCGCAATCGGGCCTGCTGATCGCTAGATTGATGCAGATGGCCGAAGCCGACCTTACCGCCCGCCTTGCCCCGTCCGTCGCGTCGCTCGATGCCGCGCAGTGGGACTCATTGGCGGGCAGCGGCAATCCCTTCATGCGCCACGCCTTCCTCGCCAGCCTCGAAGATTCGGGCAGCGTGGGCGAAGGCACCGGCTGGCAAAGCCTGCCGCTGGTAATCGAGGACGGGGCAGGCAAGCTGCTCGCCGCCATGCCCAGCTATGCCAAGAGCCACAGCCAGGGCGAATATGTCTTCGACCACGCATGGGCTGATGCATGGGAGCGGGCGGGCGGGAGCTACTACCCCAAGCTGCAGATCGCCGCGCCTTTCACCCCGGCGACGGGGCCGCGCCTGCTACTGAGCGATGCGAAATTCGCGCTGCCGCTGCTCAAGGCTGCCGAAAGCCTGTGCATCAAGAGCGAGCTGTCTTCTGCCCACGCGACTTTCGTCGAGCCAGCGCAGCACAGATTGTTCGAGGAGGCCGGCTGGCTGAAGCGCGAGGATATCCAGTTCCACTGGACCAATCGCGACTATGCCGATTTCGACGATTTTCTCGGCGCTCTGGCTTCGCGCAAGCGCAAGGCGATCCGCAAGGAGAGGGCGGGGGCGCAGGACGGTGTCGATATCCGCTGCCTGTCAGGCGATGACATCAAGCCCGAGCATTGGGACGCCTTCTGGCTGTTCTACCAGGATACCGGCGCGCGCAAATGGGGCACGCCCTACCTGACGCGCGAGGCTTTTGACCTGTTCGGGGAGCGGATGGGCGAGGATATCCTGCTTGTGCTCGCCTATGAGGATGACAGGCCGATTGCTGGCGCGCTCAACTTCATCGGGGAAGAGGCGCTATACGGCCGATATTGGGGGTGCTTGCAGGACAAGCCGTTCCTGCATTTCGAGCTGTGCTATTACCAGGCCATCGATGCCGCGATCGAACGGGGGCTGAAGCGGGTCGAAGCGGGCGCACAAGGGGGCCATAAGCTGGCCCGCGGCTATGAGCCTGTCACCACAAGCTCGATGCACTTCCTGACTGACCCCGGCTTTCGCGAAGCCGTCGCCGATTTTCTCGACCGGGAGCGGCGCGGAGTGGAAATGGACCGGATGCACATCACCCGGCACAGCCCTTTCCGCAAGGGGTGATCACGCAGCGCGGCGGCTGCTGGCAGAAAGCCATTCGCGCGCGCGGCGCTGGGCTTCGGCGATTTCGCGGGCGGTCATCTCGTCAGACACATCTGCGCGGCACCATGCGGCTTCCTCATGGCCCTGAGAGGCGGCGAGGTTGAACCACTTGTGCGCTTCGATGAAATCGCAAGCTGCGCCATGGCTGCCGGTGGAATAGATCACGCCGAGGTCAAAATAGGCGTTTTCGTCTCCAGCCGCAGCGGCGGCAAGGCATTCGGCAACGGCGAGGTCCAGGCCTGCCGTGTCGGCAGGCTGGATTTTGGCAAACGTTTCGATCTTGGCGAGTTCCATGATCGTTGTCCCCTTTGGTTACCCGCAATCCCCTAGGTGCGGGCTTCGATGTGCCAAGGTTTTGACGAACATGGTCAAGAAATGGTTAACGCTGCCGGTAATTGTCTCCGTGCCACTGCCTGGCGGCTTGCGTTGCAATTGGCGGATCCTTCCCAATTGCCGCTTGTATGACATTGGCACCACCACTATAGGCCCGCGTCAATCCGGCTTGGTTCCCATCGCGCACAGACCCAAAAAGGGCACGCGCCGGGAAACGCAGGGCAGGCTGGGCTGGATCAAGGATGCGGAGTTCTATGATGGTGTCAGCACCTCGCGACGACATTGATATTCTTGCCAAGGCAAAGCGCGCCCTGCCCAGCGATTATTCGCCTGCGGAAGACGAAGAATACATGTCCGAAGCGCAGCTCAACTATTTCCGTGTGCTGCTCATCGAATGGAAGCGGTCGATCCTCCAGGCATCGGAAGGCACGCTGCAGAACCTGCAGGACGGCCCGATCCGTGAGCCGGATCTCAATGACCGCGCGTCATCCGAAACAGACTGGGGAATTGAACTGCGTACCAGGGATCGGCAACGCAAGCTCATCTCCAAGATTGAATCTGCCCTGCGCCGTATCGACGAAGGTGAATACGGCTGGTGCGAAGTCACCGGCGATCCCATCGGCATCAATCGCCTGATCGCCCGCCCCATCGCCACGATGAGCGTGGAGGCCCAGCAGGCGCATGAACGCCGCGAAAAGATCTCGCGCGACGACTGATCCACATTGGGACAGGTTTGAAGTCCCGGCCACATGTTAACACATGGTTAGGGCTGCATGATGCACGCCGCCTCCCATGAAATGCGCGCGTCTGGAACCAGGCGTGCTAGCGGAGGATTGTAAGCTTCGATGAGTAACGTCGATACACGCCAGGTCGATCGCGACAGCCTGTTCCTGCTGGCCCAGCTTCGTGTGGACGGGGCTGCAGAGCAGTATCGCGTTAAGGTGCGCAACCTTTCAGCCGGGGGAATGATGGCGGAAGGTACCGTGCGCGTTTCCCGTGGCCAGCTGGTGCAGGTGGAGCTGCGCAATATCGGCTGGGTGGAAGGCTCGGTTGCATGGAAGCAGGATGATCGCTTTGGCATTGCCTTCATGGAAGAGATAGACCCCAAGCGCGCCCGCGCTTCGATGGCCAAGGCCAGTCCCGAACGGCCAACTTTCCGGCACGTGCCCGGGCAACCCGCCCCGGAGAAGTTGCGCAAGATCTGATGTGATGGCGGTTGAAGGCGGGCGCTCGCCCGCTTAAGCCGTTGCCATGATCACGCGCTTCGCATTGTCGGCCCTTGCCGCACTGTCCCTCGGCTTGTCCGCCTGTGACGGTTCCAGCGATGGCGCGCTGAACGTCGCCTTCATTGACAGTGAAGCCAACCTGTTCGCTGAAGGCGTTCGCCTTTCGCCGGGCGGGCAGCATGTCCGTGCTGCGATGCGATCCGGCCTGGTCGCACTCAACCGGGATGGCGATGTGGTTCCGGCGCTGGCCGATCGGTGGAATGTGACCGACGAGGGCCGCATTTTCGTGTTCCGGCTGCGTGAAGGGACATGGCCCGATGGCAGCGAGCTGACGGCAGAAAGCGTGCGCGAGGCGCTGGAACAGGCGATGCGCGATTTACGGGGAACTTCGCTCGGCATCGATCTGTCGCCGATTGACGATGTGCGTGCCATGGCGGGACGCGTGGTCGAGATCCGGCTGGCCAGCCCGATGCCTGACCTGCTCCAGTTGCTTGCCCAGCCGGAACTGGCGCTCGATCATGGCGAAGGGGAATCCGGGCCGATGCTGCTCGAGACTGGCGAAGATGGCGCCATCCTCTCCTTCAAGCCGCCGCTGGAACGCGGCATGCCCGAGGATGAGGACTGGCGCGAGCACGTGCGTGATATCGCCCTGCAGGCCTTGCCCGCTGCCGAGGCAGTCGGGAAGTTCGAGGATGGAGAGCTGGACGTGGTGCTGGGCGGCAGGCTGGCCTCGCTCCCGCTTGCCGATACCGGCCCGCTCTCGCGTGGCACGGTGCGCGTCGATCCCGCGATTGGCCTGTTCGGGCTGCAGGTCCGCCGGGCGCGCGGTATCCTTGCCGACCCGGTTACGCGCGAAGCGGTCTCCATGGCGATCGACCGCAGCGAGCTTGCCGCAGCCTTCAATATCGGCGGCTGGGTGCCGACCACACGGATCGTCACCCCCGGTATGGCGGGAGATCCGGGGCTGATCGGCGAACGCTGGCGCGATGCCTCGATCGAGGACCGCCGCGCCGTGGCTGCTGGCCGGATTGCCGCGTGGCGTACGGCAGAGGGCGGGGAGAACCCGGCAGACGGGTTGACCCTATCCATCGATATCAGCGATGCACCGGGTCATAACCAGCTGATGAATGCGCTTTCCAGCCAGCTGGCCACTGTCGGCATCGCAGTGGTTCGCGCACAGGACGATGCTTCGGCGGACCTTGTGCTGGTGGACCGCGTGGCGCGCTATGCCGCCCCGATCTGGTTTCTCAACCAGTTCAGCTGCCTTCTCGAACGCGGCCTGTGCAGCGAAGAGGCAGATATCATCGCCGCGCAGGTTCCGGACGAGAGCGACCCGCTTGTCCGCGCCCGCCTGCTGGCCGAGGCAGAGGCGCAATTGACCGCAGCAAATGTCTATATTCCCATCGGTTCTCCCATCCGCTGGTCGCTGGTGCGGGGTAATGTTGATGGCTTTGCAGGCAATTTGTGGGGCTTCCATCCCTTGCCAGAGCTGGCTGTCATACCCAGATAAGACACCATGGAGAAGATTCTGATGGTTGACCCGCAACGCCCGCAGCCCTTCACGCCGGAATTGCCCGTGGGCAAGGATGTAAGGGCCATCCGCCAGAGGGTGGAGGCAATGGAGGCCATCCTCGAGCGTTCCTTCGTCATCCCCGGCATCAACAGGCCGGTTGGCCTTGATGCCATCGCCGGGCTTATCCCGGTGGTGGGCGATGTCGTGACTGCTGCCATGGGCGCCTATATCGTGTGGGAAGCGAACAACCTCGGCCTGCCCAAATGGAAGATCTGGCGCATGGCGGGCAATGTCCTGTTCGACAGCGCGGTGGGCGCTGTGCCGGTAGCAGGCGACCTGTTCGACTTCCTGTTTCGCTCGAACACCCGCAACCTCAGGATCATCAAGCGCCACCTCGACAAGCACCACCCTGAAAGCAAGGTGATCGAGGGCTGAGGACTTATTCCTCCAGCTCGATGTCCCAGTAAAGCCAGTCCCGCCATGTTTCGTGCAGGTAATTGGGCGGGAATCCCTTGCCCCTTTGCTGCAATTGCCAACTCGTCGGGCGGATCGGCTTCACCTGCAATTGCATATGCGCCTGCTGCGGGGTGCGTCCGCCCTTCTTCATGTTGCAGGGCGCGCAGGCGGTAGCGATGTTTTCCCATGTGGTCTTGCCACCCAGCCGGCGCGGGATCACGTGATCGAATGTCAGGTGCTGCCCGCTGCCGCAATACTGGCAGGAGAAGCGATCGCGCAGGAACAGGTTGAAACGGGTGAAGGCGGGAAATTCGCTGGGCTTCACATATTGACGCAGTGCGATGACGCTGGGGATCTTCATGTCCAGCGAAGGTGAATGGACCTGCCGGTCATAGCTGGCGACCACGTCCACCCGCTCGAGGAAGATGGCCTTGATCGCGGTCTGCCATGGCCACAGGCTGAGCGGATAATAGGATAGCGGTGTGTAATCCGCATTGAGCACCAGCGCGGGGCAGCTCTCCAGCTGCCTCGTCGGGTCATCCTCCGCGCTTCGGAATTGCGCGGCGCGTTCGATCAGTTCGGCTTTGAACACGTCTGGTGTCCTCCCTGATACTGGCGAGAAGACCATTTGCGCGAAAAAGCGTCAAGACTGTTACAACCTGCGAATCCACAGCATTAATGCTGAGTCGCAATGCTGGAAGGAGGGGCCGCGAGACATGGATGTGACCAGATTTGCCCCCAGCCCCAATGGCTCGCTGCATCTTGGCCATGCCTATTCGGCCATTGTCGCGCATGATCTGGCGCTGTCGGAAGGCGGGCGCTTCCTGCTGCGGATCGAGGATATCGACGGTGGCCGCTCGCGCCCCGAGCTGGCGGAGGAGTTCCGCGCCGACCTCGCCTGGCTGGGGCTGGAATGGGAGGAAGTGCCCGCCCAGTCGAGCCGGGTGGACGAATACGAGGTGGCAGCGGCAACGCTCGCGGCGATGGGCCTGCTTTATCCCTGCAGCTGCTCGCGGGCAGAGATTGCTGCTGCTGCGACCCGGACCGGGCCGGATGGTCCGGTTTATCCCGGCACCTGCAAGGCGCATCCTCCTGCCCGGGGAGAGGCTGTTGCGTGGCGGCTGGATGTCGAGGCGGCCATGGCGCGAACAGGCCCGCTCGTGTGGTCAGACGCACTGACGGGCGAGCAGGTCGCGCGGCCCGATCTGCTGGGTGACGTTGTGCTGGTGCGCAAGGACCCGGATACGCCCGCTTCCTACCACCTTGCCGTTACGCTGGATGATGCGGCGGACGGGATCACGCTTGTAACGCGCGGGGCGGACCTGTTTGCTGCCACCCATATCCACCGCCTGCTGCAGGAATTGCTCGGCTTGCCCGTGCCGCGCTGGCATCATCATGCGCTGTTGCTTGATAGCGACGGTCGCAAGCTCGCCAAGCGGCGCAATTCGCCTTCGCTGGCCGATCGGCGGCTGGCGGGTGAAGACGGGGCCGAACTCGCCCGCCTCTTGCGTATGGGCGAAATGCCGGGTGGTATTACGCTTGGTGCAGGCCTAGATAGCCAGCCATGAACTGGATTCTCACCATCATCATCGTGGTCCTGATGGGCTTTGTCGTGGTCTCGCTGGTGCGCGGCATCATCGCCTTCCTGCAGACCACCAAGATCGACCTCGAAAACCAGGACAATGCCGAACACATCTCGCGCATGCACGCACAGCAGAACAAGATGATGTTCAACCGCGTCAAGTACCAGGCGCTGGCGATTGTCGTCGTGGTCGTGCTGCTCGCTGTCAACGGCTGAAAGCTTCGGCGGCTTGGAACCGCCTCTCCTGCGCCCCGTTGATCAGGCAAAGGAGATTTTCCATGACCGACAGCACAATCGAGAGTTACGAACAGCGCCAGGCGAACCTCGCGCCCGAGCAGCACAATGACGAGCAGGACGACCACCGCTCGCAGGCGCACACGATTTCGCAAGACGCGCAGAAGCTGACGCAGGAAGTGCGCAGCCCCACTGAAAGCGAAAAGGGAACGCGTAGCAGCGATATCCTCGGAAATGCGACGCAAGACATGATCGATCGCATGAAGGACATGGAAAGCTCGGGCCGGGTCGATATGGATGCCTATGCCGGGGAGCCCAACCACGATGACAATGATGGCAAGTACGGCTGATCAGCCGGTCAGGTCACCGTCATTCAGGATCCACAAGCCTGCGATCAGAATGGCGGCGCCTGTCGCCACACCCCATGCCAGCAGGCGGAAGCGTGGCCTCTCCGGCCCGTCAACTGCGTGGGTTTCCATGCGGTCGAGTGACCTGGCAGCGCGCTTCTCGGCATTGATTGCAAGGAAGATCGCGAAGCTGATGAACAGGCTGGCGATGGCCTTTGCCAGCCATGGCGGATGCAGTTCGCCAAACAGCACGCGAAAGGCAAGGCCGATACCGATTGCGGCAAATGCCGTGCGTATCCAGCCTGCAAAGGTGCGCTCGACCGCCATGATCGTGCGGTCTTCGGCCATATGGGTGCGATCCTGCGCCAGCGCTTCGCTGGCTTCGTCGTCGTCGCATTCCTTGCCGTTGGTGTAAGCGTGATTGTCGCCCATGTCCTCTTGAACGGGGCAGCAGCGACCTAGGTTCCCGCCTCCTTCCTGAGGCGATAGAGCATGTCGAGCGCCTCGCGCGGGCTGAGAGCGTCGATATCGAGCCCCGCCAGTGTCTCGCGCAGGGTGTCGCGCGTTTCCTCTTGCTGGCTTGCGGTGGCGGCAAACAGCGGCAGCTCGCCAAGGCCAGCAGCCAGCCCGCCGGTTTCCGCGCGGCCCTTCTCCAGCTTGGCGAGCACGGCCTTGGCCCGCGCGACCACCTCGTTCGGCACACCTGCCAATCGCGCCACGGCGAGACCATAGGACCGGTCTGCCGCGCCCTCTGCCAGTTCGTGCAGCAGCACAAGATCGCCTTTCCACTCCTTCGCCCGCACATGATGCAGCGACAGGGCAGAGCAGGTCTCGGCCAGCCGGGACATCTCGTGATAATGCGTGGCGAACAGGCACCGGCTGCGGTTGGTTTCGTGGATCGCCTCGGCCACCGCCCATGCCAGCGCCAGCCCGTCATAGGTGGAGGTGCCGCGCCCGACTTCGTCAAGGATCACGAAGCTGCGCTCTCCCGCCTGGCTGAGGATCGCGGCGGTCTCGACCATTTCGACCATGAAGGTGGAGCGCCCGCGCGCGAGGTTGTCCGATGCGCCGACACGGCTGAACAGCCTGTCGACCAGCCCGATGCGGGCCTCTTCGGCGGGCACGTAGCCGCCCGCCTGTGCGAGCAAGACAATCAGCGCGTTCTGGCGCAGGAAGGTCGACTTGCCGCCCATGTTCGGGCCGCCGACCAGCCACAGCCGGTCATCCGGCGAAAGCGCGCAATCATTGGCCACGAACCGTTCGCCCTGCTTGGCCAGCGCCGCTTCAACCACCGGATGCCGTCCGCCGGTAATGGCAAGGCTGGCATCGTCGAGCACTTGCGGGCGACACCAGCCGCCTTCCGCTGCCCGCTCCGCCTGGCCTGCACTCACATCCAGCCGCGCCAGCGCAGCAGCAGTGGCGGCGATCCTTTCGCGGTCCTGCCCCACCGCGCTCACCAGTTCCTCGAAATGCGCTTCCTCGGCTGCCAGCGCCCGGCCGCCAGCTTCGGCGATGCGGTTGGCTTCCTCGTGCAGGGTGAGCGAATTGAAGCGCACCGCATTGGCCATGGTCTGCCGGTGGATGAAACCGCTTTCGGGTTCCATCAACGTATCGGCATGTTTGCTCGGCACTTCGATGAAATAGCCGAGTACGCCGTTGTGCCTGATCTTGAGCGCGCTGATCCCGGTTTCGGACTTGTAGCGCGCTTCCATCGCGGCGATCGCACGGCGGGCATTGCCGGATACTTCGCGCAGTTCATCCAGCCCTTCGTCATAGCCTTCGGCAATGTAGCCGCCCTGGCTGCGCTCGGTGGGGGGAGAGGGAACCAGCGCGCGGCTGAGAAGATCGGTCAGCGCGCCATGGCCGGTTATCGCCGGTAGCAGCGCGTCAAGCAGGGCAGGGCGCTCCTTGCGCGCAGCGAGGATGCCATGCAGCCGCCGAGCCTCGATCAGCCCGTCGCGAATCTGGCCAAGGTCTCGCGGAGAACCACGCCCTGCCACGATGCGGCCCAGCGCACGGCCGATATCGGGAATGGCGCGCAGCAGTTTGCGCATGTCGGCGCGCAGCAGGGGATCACCGTGGATTTCACTCACCAGCGCCAGCCGGTCCTCGATCAGCTGTCTATCCGTTAGCGGGGCGGACAGGTCTTCCGCCAACAGCCTTGCGCCCGCACCGGAGACACAGCGATCGACTTCGGCCAGCAGCGATCCGGCGCGCCCGCCGTTTTGCGCCTGCACGATCTCGAGGCTCGCCCGCGTGGCTTCGTCCATCGCCATGGTCGAGCTGTTCGAGCGTGCAACGGGCGGCAGGAGCAAAGGCAGTTTCCCGCGCCCCGCATGGTCGAGATAGGCGATCAGCCCGCCTGCCGCAGCCAGCATCGCGCGGGTGAAGCTGCCGAAACCGTCCAGCGTCGCCACACCGTGGATCTTTTTCAGCGCCGCTTCCCCGCTGTCGTTGCCGAAATCCGCGCGCGGGCGCTGAATCGCGTCTTCAGGCGCGTCATCCCAATCCTCGGGAGCGACGACTTCGCTCGCCCCGATCCGCGCCAGCACTGCGCCGAGCGATTCTGGCGCGCATTCCTCCAGCTCCATGCGCCCGGTCGAGATATCGCAAGTGGCGACCCCGCAGGTCCCGCGCACCTCCACCACAGCAGCGAGCATGTTGGCCCGGCGCGGCTCGAGCAGCGCTTCCTCGGTCAGCGTGCCAGCGGTGACGAAGCGCACGATGTCCCGCTTTACCAGTGCCTTGGAGCTGGGCGTGCCTTCGCGTTTCGCGCGTTCCTTCGCTTCGTCCGGCGTTTCGACCTGTTCGGCAATCGCCACTCGGCATCCTGCGCGGATCAGCCTTGCGAGGTAGCCTTCTGCAGAATGTACCGGCACGCCGCACATCGGCACCGGCTCCCCGCCATGTTCGCCGCGGCTGGTCAGCGCGATGTCCAGCACGCCCGCTGCCGTTTTCGCATCGTCGAAGAACAGTTCGAAGAAGTCGCCCATGCGATAGAACAGCAGGCAATCCCCGGCCTCTTTCTTGAGGTCGAAATATTGCGCCATCATCGGGGTTGCGGAACCGGCCATCGCGACGGTGGGTAACGGTGATTTCGGTGATTCGGGAAGAGAGCTATCGACGCTTTCCCCTATCGCGCGCGGCGATTGCTGATTATGGCTTCGGATAACTCCAGGGAGGATCACTTGGCTGACGAGACGAACGACTTCACCGCGCGCGAGGCGCTTTTCTATCACGAGACCATTCGCCCCGGTAAGATCGAGGTCATCGCCAGCAAGCCGATGGCGACGCAGCGGGACCTGAGCCTTGCCTATTCTCCCGGCGTTGCCGCCCCGGTAAAGGCGATTGCCGAAGATCCGGCGCTGGCGGCGCGCTATACTGCAAGGTCCAATCTCGTGGCGGTGATCTCCAACGGCACGGCGATCCTTGGCCTTGGCAACCTCGGCGCGCTCGCTTCCAAGCCGGTGATGGAAGGCAAGGCAGTGCTGTTCAAGCGCTTCGCCGACGTGGATTCGATCGACATCGAACTCGATACGGAAGACCCGGAGGCCTTCATCAATGCCGTGGCGCTGATGGAACCGAGCTTTGGCGGCATCAACCTTGAGGACATCAAGGCGCCCGAATGCTTCATCATCGAGCAGGCCCTGCGCGAAAAGCTCAAGATCCCGATCATGCATGACGACCAGCACGGCACGGCGATCATCTCCGCTGCCGGCCTCGTCAATGCCTGCCACATCACCGGTCGGAAGATGGAAGACGTGAAGGTGGTGGTGAACGGTGCGGGTGCTGCCGCGATTGCCTGCACCGCGCTGATCAAGGCGATGGGCGTGAAGCACGACAACGTCCTGATGTGCGACCGTTCCGGTGTGATCTATACCGGACGCGACAACGTCGACCAGTGGAAGAGCGCGCATGCCGTGGACACTGATCGCCGCACGCTGGAAGAAGCGCTGGAAGGCGCGGACATTTTCCTCGGCCTGTCTGTCGCAGGCGCGCTGAAGCCCGAATGGGTGGAAAAGATGGCGGACCAGCCGATCATCTTCGCCATGGCCAATCCCGATCCCGAAATCACGCCGGATGATGCCAAGGCCGTGCGCCCGGATGCCATCGTCGCCACGGGCCGCAGCGATTATCCCAACCAGGTCAACAATGTGCTGGGCTTCCCCTTCATCTTCCGCGGTGCGCTGGACGTGCGCGCCACCGCGATCAACGAGGAGATGAAAATCGCCGCAGCAGAAGCCATTGCCGAGCTGGCGCGGATGCCGGTGCCGGAAGAAGTGGCGGCGGCTTACGGCAAGAACCATACGTTCGGGCAGGACTACATCATCCCCGTGCCGTTCGACCCGCGGCTGATGGAAACCGTTTCCGCCGCGGTTGCCAAGGCTGCGATGGACAGCGGCGTGGCGCAGGATCCGATCGAGGATTTCGACGTCTATCGCCACGCTCTCAAGAGCCGGATGAACCCAACATCCGCAGCGCTCACCAATATCTATGCGCTGGCCAAGGCCAATCCCCGCCGCATGGTCTTCGCAGAGGCCGAAGAAGAGGTCGCCTTGCGCGCCGCGATCCAGTTCCGCGATTTCGGTTATGGTACGCCGATCCTTGTCGGCCGCACCGAAAAGGTGCGCGAGAAACTTGTGGAGCTGGCAGTGGACGATCCCGACAGCTTCATCATCGAGAACTCGGCGACATCCGAACATGTGCCGGAGATGGTCGACTATCTCTACAAGCGCCTGCAGCGGCGCGGCCATACCGAGCGAGACGTGCGCCGCATGGTGAACCAGGAGCGCAACGTCTTTGCCGCGCTGCTGGTAGCGCTGGACAAGGGCGACGGGATGATCACCGGCCTTACCCGCACCTTCAGCCAGTCGGCGCGCGAAGTGGCCCGCGTGATCGACCCCAAGAAGGGCGGCACCCCGTTCGGCGTGCACATGGTGCTGGGCAAGAAGCAGACCACCTTCCTTGCCGACACCACGATCAACGAGCGCCCGAGCGCAGAGCAGCTGGCGCATATCGCCAAGGAAACCGCTGCCGTTGCCCGCCGCATGGGGCATGAGCCGCGCGTCGCTTTCCTGTCCTATTCCACCTTCGGCAACCCGTCGGGCCAGTGGCTCGGCAACATCCGCGATGCGGTGGCAATCCTCGATGCCGAGGAGCCGGGCTTCGAATATGAAGGCGAGATGGCACCCGATGCCGCGCTCAACCCCAAGGTGATGGCGCTCTATCCCTTCAGCCGACTGTCCGGACCGGCCAATGTGCTGATCATGCCCGGCCTGCAATCGGCCAATTTGTCAGCCAAGCTGCTGCGCGAGCTGAGCGGTGACGTGGTGATCGGCCCGATGCTGATCGGTTCGGCAAAGCCGGTGCAGATCGCGCCGATGACCTCGATCGCGCCCGATGTGCTGACGCTGGCTGTGCTGGCAAGCGCCGGCGTGGTGGGGTGACAGGTCGCCATTCGGTCAGGTGAGAGCGGTCCACACTCCGACCGCGCTCGTCATGGTCAGGACAAGGCCGACAAAGACAAGCATCAGCTTGATCGAAAGGTGCTTGGCGGCAAAGGCTCCGATGGGCGCCGCCGCCACACCGCCGATCAGGAAGCCGAGCGTGGCTCCGGCAAGGTCGGCAAAGCCCAGTTGCAGGACGAATGCGGCCGAGATCGTAACCGTCAGGAAGAATTCGACCGCGCTTACCGTGCCCACCACCTTGCGCGGTTCCGCGCCTTGCACCAGCAGATTGGAAGTCACCACAGGTCCCCAGCCGCCGCCTCCGGCTGCATCGAGGAAACCGCCCACGAGGCCGAGTGAGGCGACGTGCCGTGGGCGTTTGACCGGGGGCGGATAGGTCAGGCCGCGATAAAGCAGGTAAAGGCCAATTCCGGTCAGGTATGCCAGCACCAGCGGGCGGATCACGCTGGCGTCCACGCTGGTCAGGACATAGGCACCGGCAACGCCGCCTGCGATCCCGGGCAGCAGCAGGCGCCAGAACAGTTTCCTGTCGATATTGCCGTTGAGAAGGTGGCTGATGCCGCTGGTAGCCGTGGTAAAGCATTCGACAACGTGGACACGTTGCGATGCCAGCGCGGGCGGCACGCCCATCACCCCTACCATCAGGGCATTCGAAATGACCCCGAAGGCCATGCCCAGCGCGCCATCCACGAGCTGCGCGGCAAAGCCGACGGCGATGTAGGGAAGCAGGGACGCAAGATCGAAATCGCCAAGCATGGGCGGCGCATCCAGGAAGTTGAACGCGCGGCCTATGCTCCCGAATTCAGGGCTACGGAAGCAAGATTTTCTTTATGAACATGCCGCCGGACGACAGGGCTACCAAGGCACCTCGGTGCCATCATAAGCGAGGAAGCGATGTTCGGGCTGGCGGTCTGCTTCCAGCACGGTGATCATGCCTGATACGCTGGTATCGACATCGATCAGCGCGTTTGGCCCGCCCATGTCCGTCTTCACCCAACCCGGATGCAGCGAGATCACCGAGATATCGCGTTCCTTCGCATGCTTTTCGAACAGGGAGCGTGAGAGCATGTTCTGGCTCACCTTGGACAGGCGATAGAGGTTCACCCCGCCCGAACTGTCCGCGATGGAGCCCATCTTCGAGCTCATCATTCCGATCACGCCGCCATCCGTTACCTTGGCCATCAGCGCGATGGCGGCCTGCACCGGGCAGACGGCGTTGGTCATCAGGATGTCCGCCACATTGTCGGCGTTCAGGTCCTCCAGTGACTGCTCCGATCCGCCATAGACGCCGGGGTTCATCACCAGCATGTCGAGCGATCCATCGGGGATAGCGTCCGCAAGCGATGCAACATCTGCCTCAACGGTCACGTCGAGCTGGTGGATGTGCACCGATCCGCTGTGTTCGGCCGCAAGTTCGGTAAGGGCAACCCCGTGGGATCGCTGCGTGGCATGGACTTCGTATCCGCGTGTCGCGAGGTGCTTGACCAGCCCCAGCCCGAGACCGCGCGAGGCGCCGATGATGCATGCTGTCCTGTCTGCCATGAGTGAGTTCCTGTTCGTCTGTCCGGCTCTGTCACACCAACAACCGTGCCGAGGGTAATGTTCCTAACCCAGCGCGCTCTCGCCAAGGATTTGCTCGAGATCGACATAATGCCGCTTCGGGTTCTTCGGGTCGATCAGCACACGCACCGGCTTGCCTTGCAGGAAGGCGGCGGGGTTGGCCCAGATCGCCTCGCTCTTGAACACAGCGAGCTTGCCGGTGGCGGGATGCACCGCTTGCGCAGTGACGCGCCACGGGCTGCGGCCATTCACCTTGAAACTGGTGTCATGATAGCAATCGAGAAATTCGGCATCGATCGCAGTACCCTGCATTTTCAGCCAGCTGATGGTGCGTTGCCGTTTGATTTGCCAACCCATCATGGCAAAGCCGATCACCGCGAACAGCGCGCCCAGCCCGCCAAACACCAGCGGGAACAGGTGGCGCTCGGTAAAGCTGTCGATCATCGCCTTTTCGGGCGTCCAGGGATCGTAGATTACCTCCACTTCCTCGCCCCGGTCATAGGCTGCGGGGCTGGAGCCGACCGAACTGGTAAACTCGCGTTCCTCGCCGGCCTGCGTGGTAAAGCGCACGACCGGTTTGTAGGTAGTGCCGCCGTCGGAGGAGTAGCTGCTGGCAAAGCCGGTCACCACGCCCGGCGCGCGCTCTCCCATTCCGGCAAGCTGGGCATCGCTGTGCCAGAACCACCCGCCGATAGCCGCGAACAGCAGCCCGAAGGCGGCAAAGAACGCGCTGAACCAGATGCCCTTCTTCCCCATCAGGGCATCCTATCGCCTATTTCCTGCGAAAGCGGAAATACCAGACTTCGTGATGGAAGACGGTGCGGGCCTTGTGCTCGTATCGCGTCTCGGGCCAGCCGGATGGGCGGACCTGCCAGTCCTTGGGGCTTTCGACCACCCATTCGAACTGGTCGGCAAAGCGGCGCATCACCATCAGCGCGTGGCGCAGGTAGATCGGGTGGTCGGTGCCGAAACGGAACTCGCCGCCGGGTTTCAGCTTGTCAGCGATCATCTGAACCGGGCCATCGTTCATCATGCGGCGCTTGGCGTGCTTGTTCTTGGGCCAGGGATCGGGATGCAGCAGGTAGAGCATGGTCAGGCTGCCATCGGGAATGCGCCCCAGCACCTGCAGCGCATCGCCATGCTGGATGCGCACATTGCCGAGAGTGCCTTCCTTCACATGGGCAAGTGCCGCTGCCACGCCGTTGAGGAACGGCTCCGCGCCGATGAAGCCGTGGTCAGGCAG
>JAUIJI010000077.1 GCA_030431435.1 Alphaproteobacteria bacterium
AGACGACGCTGCGCGTGAAGGTGACCGACCGCGTGGCACCGGGCGTGGTTTACACCACCTTCCACCACCCGGCGACGCAGGCCAATGTGGTCACCACCGACTATTCGGACTGGGCCACCAACTGCCCCGAATACAAGGTGACTGCCGTGCAGGTCACCGCTTCCAACGGCCCGACCGACTGGCAGGAAGATTACGAGGAGCTGTCCGAACGCTCGCGCCGCATCGCGGGCGAGGAGATGGAGCCTGCAGAATGAGCAAGAGCCAGATCGAAACCTACCGGCGCTATGCCAACCAGATCGCCAAGAATTTCGTGGCGATCGGCCATGATCGCGCGGTGCTCGCCACCGCCGATCATATCGACCAGTTCTGGGACCCGCGGATGAAGGCAGCGATCTTCGCTGACGATTATCGCTCCACGCTGGACCCGATTGCGGCAGAAGCCATCGCCCATCTCGACGAGGGCAACCATCCCGAACCGCAGACCCGCGCCACCGAATTTGCCAAGCACGACGGCATGTACAATTCGGATGCGGGGTAGGGCTTACACCTACTCCCCCAACCCGTTCGCCCTGAGCTTGTCGAAGGGCTGCTTTTTCTTCCGGCGCTCCGCTAGAAGGAAGTACGATCCTTCGACAAGCTCAGGATGAACGGCTTTGTTTATGGCCTCTGTGAAGCAAATCTCTGCCGACGGCACCTCGCACGCAATCACCCGCGATTTCGTGCCCGAAGTCCCGGTGGCGCTGGAGTTCAACGGCCTTGCCTATGCGGTGATGATGGCGACGCCCACCGATCTTGCCGATTTCGCGCTGGGCTTCGCGCTGACCGAAGGGCTGGCGGGTTCTGCCGCTAACGTGGCGGACCTTGACGTGGTCGAGGTCGAAAAGGGCTGGATCTGCCGCGCGCAGCTATCCGGCCTCGGCATCGAGAAGCTAACCGAGCGGGTGCGCACTCGCGTGGCCGAATCGAGCTGCGGGCTGTGCGGGATCGAGAACCTCGAAGCCGTCTCCCAGCCCTTGCCCAAGGTCGCCGCGCATGATCCGCTCGAGCCTGCCGCGATCTTCGCTGCCCTGTCCAAGCTGCGCGATCACCAGCCGCTCACCAAACAGACCGGCGCTGCCCATGCCGCTGCCTTTTGCACGCCTGAAGGAGCCATCTTGCACGCCCGGGAGGACGTGGGCCGCCACAATGCAATGGACAAGCTGGTAGGCGCGCTCGCCAGCGCCGGGCAGGACGCGGGCGAAGGCTTCATCCTCTCCAGCGCGCGCTGTTCCTACGAGATCGTCGAAAAGGCCGTGCGTGCAGGCGCAACCCGCCTCGTCACCATTTCCCTGCCCACCAGCATGGCGGTGGAGCGTGCAAAAGCCGCAGGTCTGAGCCTATGGTGTCTGGCACGCGATGACAGCGTGATTTGTGTGAGCGCCTGATCCTCCCACCTGGGGAGGATTGCCTACCTGCTCAGCTGGTAAACCGCATGTTCCGCACGCCAGTTCGCGTTGCCGCCGCTGATCTCGCGCCCACCGGCGAAGAACCAGCTGCCTTCCACCGTCACGCCCTTGTCGGCGATCAGCTGGCGGAAATCGTCCACTGTCACGTGGTGGATGTTCTGCGTTTCGTACCAGCTGACGGGCAGGTGCCGCGTCACCGGCATGCGGCCCCGGAACAGCAGCGCGAAACGCATGCGCCAGTAAGCGAAATTGGGGAAGCTGACAAAGGCGGTCTGCCCAATGCGCAGCAGCTGGTCGAGCATGTAGTCGGGCCGCTCGGCGGTCTGCAAAGTCTGGCTGAGGATCGCCACATCGTATGAGGCATCGGGATAGCCTGCGAGATCGCGATCGGCATCGCCCTGCACCACCGACAGGCCCCGGCTGACGCATTTTTCGACAAGTTCGGGATCGATCTCCAGCCCGCGCACATCGACATGGCGTTCGCGCCGCAGCACTTCCATCAGCTCGCCCTCGCCGCAGCCAATATCCAGCACGCGGGTGCCTTCGGGCACCAGTTCGGCTATCTTCGCAAGGTCGGGACGCAGCGCCATCAGCCGACAAACCCCTTGATCACGCGGTCCAGAGCCGGGCATTCGAGCAGGAAGCTGTCATGCCCGTATGGCGCGGAAAGCTCCACGAAGCTGACGGGTGCGGCAACCGCGTTCAGTGCATGCACCACGTTGCGGCTCTCTGCCGTGGGATAGAGCCAGTCGGTATCGAAGCTGACCACGCAGAAGCGCGTGTCGCCGCAGGCACGAAAGGCATCCGCCAGAAGTCCGCCATGCTCTTCGGCGAGGTCGAAATAATCCATCGCGCGGGTGATATAGAGATAGGAGTTGGCATCGAAGCGGGTCGTGAAGGCAAGGCCCTGATAGCGCAGATAGCTTTCCACCTGGAAATCAGCATCGAAGCCGAAGCTCTTTTCCTCGCGATCCTGCAAGCGGCGGCCGAACTTGTCGGTCAGCCCTGCTTCGGAAAGATAGGTGATGTGCGCGGCCATGCGCGCGACAGACAGGCCCTTTTCCGGCCCGTTGCCTTCCGCTGCGTAGTAATCGCCGCCTTTCCAGTCCGGGTCCGCCATGATCGCCTGACGGCCGACTTCGTGGAAGGCGATGTTCTGCGCGGAATGGCGCGCGGTGGTGGCAATCGCCAGCACGCGGTCTGTCCGCCCGGGGAAATTGGCTGCAAAGCTCAAAGCCTGCATTCCGCCCATCGATCCGCCGACAACCGCGTGCAGCGAGCCGATGCCGAGCTGGTCCAGCAGGGCCACCTGCGCGCGCACCATGTCGCGAATGGTGATGACGGGGAAAGACATGCCATAGGGCTTGCCATCAGGCCCCATCGAAGCCGGCCCGGTAGAGCCGAGACAGCTGCCGATGACATTGGCGCAAATGACGTGGAACCGGTCGGTATCGATCGGCTTGCCGGGGCCGACCATGCGTTCCCACCAGCCGGGCTTGCCGGTCAGCGGGTGCGTCTTGGCCACGAACTGGTCGCCCGTCAGCGCATGGCAGATGAGGATGGCGTTGCTTTTTTCCGCATCGAGCTCGCCATAGGTCTCGTAAGCCAGCGTGACATCGGCAAGCACCTTGCCGCTGTCCAGCGCAAGCGGAGCGCCCAGCGTGATCGCGTTCAGGTGTGATGCCAATGCGGTTGCCATGGGATGCGGGACTTGGGGCCTCATTCGCGGGCTGTCAATTGCGCGCGCGAGCGGCTAAGGGCCTCGGCACCAATTCAGGACTGAATCGCAATGCCCGACAATGCCTCTCCGCAGATGAAGCCGTGGATCGCCGCGATCCATGCCTATGTGCCGGGCAAGTCCAGGTCTGCTGACGGCAAGCCGCTGGTCAAGCTTTCGGCGAATGAGAACCCGCTGGGCACCAGCCCTGCCGCGCTCGAGGCTCTCGCCGCACCGAGAAGCCCGCGCGATTATCCCGATCCCGATTCGGTCGCCCTGCGCACTGCCATTGGCAATCTGCACGGCATCGATCCTTCGCGCGTTGTGTGCGGCACGGGCTCCGACGAATTGCTCAACCTGACAGCGCAGGCCTTTGCCGGGCCGGGGGATGAGGTGGCTTTCAGCCGCTATTCCTTCTCGGTCTATGACATTGCCGCGCGCCGCTGCGGGGCAGAGCCGGTGGTGGTGGCGGACAAGGATTTCGGCACCGATGTGGACGGCCTGCTGGCTGCGGTGACGGACAGGACCCGCGTGGTCTTCCTCGCCAACCCCAACAACCCCACCGGCACCTTCATCCCGCGCGCCGAACTGGAGCGTCTGCACGCCGGCCTGCCGGGCGACGTGCTGCTGGTGGTGGACCGCGCATATGCCGAATATGTCGATCCCGCCGATGATGACGGCGCGCTGGAACTGGCCGCGCAGAACAGCAATGTGCTGGTGACGCACACCTTCTCCAAGATTTACGGCCTTGCGGGCGAGCGCGTGGGCTGGGGCACGGGCGCGCCAGGCATTATCGATGCATTGAACCGCATTCGCGGACCGTTCAACGTCACGCTGGGCGCTCAGGCGGCGGCCCTGGCCGCGCTGGCGGACCAGGATTTCGTGACCAGCAGCCGCGAGCATAACCGCGCAATTCGCGCCAACTTCGTTGCTGCCGTCGAGGCGCTGGGCAATCACGGCCTGCGCGTCGTGCCGAGCGAGGCCAATTTCGTGCTGGTGCTGTTCGAAGGCGACTTGCAGGCAGAAGCCGCGCTGCATGCTATCGGCGATGCGGGCTATGCCGTGCGCCACCTGCCGGGCCAGGGCCTGCCACAGGCGCTGCGTATCACCATCGGCACGGCAGAACAGATGGACATCATTGCGTCAGTGCTGCGCGACATGGCAGAAAGCATACAATGAGCTTCGAGAAAGTCGCCATTATCGGCCTTGGCCTGATCGGCGGGTCGATCGGCCTTGCCGTGCGCCAGGAACTGCCAGATTGCGCCACGACCGGCTATGACGCGGATCCTGCAGTGCGCGACCGCGCGCGTACTCTGGGCCTTGCCGACGAGATCCATGATGATCCTGCCGATGCCGTGAAAGGCGCGGACCTGGTGATCCTGTGCGTTCCCGTGGGCGCGATGTCTGCCGCTGCCGGCGCGATTGCACCCGGCCTCTCGCCCGATTGCGTGATCAGCGATGTCGGCTCTTCCAAGCGCAGCATCACCAATGCGCTTACAGCCGCGCTGCCGGACCACACGATCATTCCCGCGCATCCGGTTGCGGGGACCGAACATTCCGGGCCCGATGCCGGCTTCTCCAGCCTGTTCCACCAACGCTGGTGCATCATCACCCCGCCCGAAGAAGCACCGGAGGACAAGGTGCATGCGCTGGTCGATTTCTGGGAAGCGCTGGGCGCGATGGTCGAAACCATGGATGCCGACCATCACGACCGCGTGCTCGCCGTGACCAGCCACATTCCGCACCTCATCGCCTACACCATCGTCGGCACTGCCTCGGACCTCGAGGAAGTGACCCGCAGCGAGGTAATCAAATATTCCGCTGGCGGCTTCCGCGACTTTACCCGCATTGCCGCGAGCGATCCGACCATGTGGCGCGATGTCTTCCTCAATAACAAGGACGCTGTGCTGGAAATGCTCGATGCTTTCCTGACTGACCTTGCGCTGATGCGCGAAGCGATCAAGGCGGGCGACGGCGAGATGATGCACGACACCTTCAGCCGCACCCGTGCGATCCGCCGCAGCATCGTGGCGCTGGGACAGGACGATCCGCGCCCCGACTTCGGGCGCATTCATGATTGAGCTGCGGCTTGGTCAGTGGACGCAATAGACAGACAAGCGAACCGTTGATCCGACCTTCCCGCCCTCGGCAAGGAAGAGCGACCTGTTGACCCATGCATAATCTTCATGGCCGCTGTCGAGCCTGATCGCGGTGCGCATGTAATATTGCGAAGTCGGCACCTCTTCGCCTGCGGCGATCCTTGCGGCGACTTCCGTGGAAGCGTGGCGGATGCCGCGGCTGACCACCTCGATCATCGCGCCGTCATGCGTTTCGATGCCATATCGTGCGTCGAGTTCGGCCACGCCGTTGGCTGTTACCGTCTGCCAGTCTGCCCCCACGTCGAGGATGCGCCCGTTGATCAGCGGCCCGGAAACGGTGCCACCGACAATCGGAATGATCCGCCGGGTGCCAGTGGAACAGCTGCCCAGCTCATGCGGCTTGGACAGCTGGACCTCAAAGTCGCAGGCATGTTCCAGCGCAATGCTCACGCGTCGATCGTCTCCACCTTTGCGCCTTCGGGAATGGTGCGCGGCGCAGCATTCAAGGCATCGCGCGCGAAACCCGCAGCCTTCTGGTAGGCGAGCATGAATTCGGCGCGTTCCTGCGGCGGGATGACATCGTCGATATTGTCGAATTCCCCGCCGCACCGGTCTTCCACCAGGTTGAGCAGGCCGAAGGGCCCTGCGCCGCGATTGCGCAGCGAGAGCGAGCCGACGGGACCGCAAAGCTCGTCGTCATAGGCCTTGAGTGCAGCCGGGGTCACGCCGTGCGCAAGCATGCACCGTCCGATCACGCGGGCATCGATGATCGCCTGCGACGCGCCGTTGGACCCGGTGGGATACATCGGATGCGCGGCATCGCCCATCAGGGCCACCGGGCCATCGACCCATGTCGGCACCGGATCACGGTCGATCATCGGGTTCTCGTAAGCCATTTCGGACTTCTGCAGCAGCGCGGGCAGGTCCAGCCAGTCATAGACGAAATCGGCGAAATCATGCGCGAAGTCAGCCAGCGGTGTCTGGGTGAACCAGCCAGACTTGGTCCAGTCATGCGTATCGTCGTAAGTCTTCTCGGCGATCCAGTTGATGTCCGCCAAGCCGTTTTCGTCAGGCTGGGAGATCGGATAGATCACCACGCGGTGGCGGCTGGTGCCAAGGCCGATGAAGGACGACCCTGTGCGGATCGGCACGCCGCGTGCAGTGCCGCGCCACATGATCGTGCCGCCCCAATGGATATCGGGCTGGTCAGGGTGCATCTGCGCGCGCACTTCGGAATGGATACCTTCCGCGCCCACCAGCAGTGCGCCAGAAAAGTCCTCGCTCGTTCCATCCGCCTTGCGCACCCTTGCGGTGACGGAGCCATCGGAGTTCTTGTGATAGCCCACCACCTTGTGGCCCAACTTCACCGCGTCAGGCCCGAGGCGTTCGGCGACCTTGTCAAACAGCATCATGTGGAACCTGCCGCGATGCACGGCATACTGGTGCCAGTCATACCCGGCCAGCTTGCCGCGCGGTTCGGAATAGATGTCCTTGCCGTTCAGGCCGACCAGTGCCCATTCGCGCGCCGGAATGCCCACCGCGTCCATCACATCCTCGCCAATGCCCAGGTCATCCAGCTCACGAACGGCATTGGGCTGCAGGTTGATCCCCACCCCCAGGGGCCGGAATTCGCGCACGCTTTCAAACAGCACGCATGGCACGCCGATCTGGTGAAGGGTAAGCGCAAGGGTGAGGCCGGCAATGCCCGCTCCTGCAATCAGAACTCGTTCTTGCTGCATGCTGGGCTCGTCTCCGGTCATTCGCTTGCATGGCACGCAGTCCGTAACTGCGACCATTGCCCGCCTATCGCCGCAATAATTGTGACACAATGACTTTTAAACTTACGTTTGAAACCGTTTGTAACGCAGCAAATACGGACCATCGACGAGCGGCTGTTGCTCGTCTAACTTTCCAGCCGCGCACTCAAGCTGTACGATTTTTGGAGAGAACCGCACCATGCAGGCCAGCGAAGACGGACAGATTGCGGTCTCGGCAAGGGGCGGTGTGATGACGCTGCTGATTGACCGCCCCGCCAAGAAGAACGCGCTGACCGACGCGCTCTACGGCGAATTGTCGGATGCCCTGGAGGACACCGAGCAGGACGCGGCGATCCGCGCGGTGGTAATCCTTGGCGCAGGCGACGCCTTCTGCGCCGGCAACGACATCAGCGATTTCCTGACCATGACCAGCCGCCAGGGCAGCGAAGGACAATCCGAAGCGCAGGTGTTCCGTTTCCTGCGGCTGCTCGGCAGTTTCTCCAAGCCGCTGCTGGCAGGCGTGCAGGGCCGCGCGGTGGGCATCGGCACCACCATGCTGCTGCATTGCGACCACGTGGTGCTGGCCGAAGACGCGCAATTGAGCACGCCGTTCGTGTCGCTGGGTCTGGTGCCCGAAGCCGCTTCCAGCCTGCTGCTCCCCAAGCTGATCGGCCATGCCCGCGCCTTTGCGATGCTGGCAATGGGTGCAGTGATGGGAGCCGGAGAAGCGCGCGAAGCGGGCCTCGCCAATGCGGTGGTTGCGGGGGATTCGCTGGAGGACGCGGTGATGCAGGCGGCGCAGCGCATCGCCGCCCTGCCACCCGGCGCAGTCCAGCAAACCAAGGCACTGATGCGCGATAGCGAGACGATCGCCAAGGTCATGGAAGCCGAGATCGAGATCTTCGCCCAGCGCCTGAAAAGCGGCGAAGCGCGCGAAGCCTTCACCGCTTTTCTGGAGAAGCGCCCGCCGGATTTCTCGGCGTTCTAGGCAGGCCTATTCCGCCGCGACAGCCTGCCGGCGCGAATCTTCCAGCTCGGCAAGGAAGCGTTCGGCGTCGAGTGCGGCCATGCAACCGGTGCCTGCTGCGGTTACCGCCTGGCGATAGGTGTGGTCCATCACGTCGCCTGCAGCGAACACGCCGGGGATGGCAGTCTTGGGCGTGCCGGGTTCGACGATCAGGTAACCGCTCGCATCGGTTTCCAGCTTGCCCTTGAACAGTTCCGTCGAAGGCGCGTGGCCGATGGCGACGAAAGCGCCGTCCACTTCCAGCGTGCTCTTTTCACCGGTCACCGTATCGACCAGTTCGAGGTGGTGCAGCGCGCCATTCTCGCCCGCCACGAAACGCTCGACGGTCTTGTTCCACAGCGGGGTGATCTTCTCGTTCGCCATCAGACGGTCTTCGAGAATCTTCTCGCAGCGCAGCTCGTCCCGGCGGTGGATCAGCGTGACATCGTCGGAATGGTTGGTGAGGTAGAGCGCTTCCTCGACAGCGGTGTTGCCGCCGCCGATCACCGCCACCTTCTTGCCGCGATAGAAAAAGCCATCGCAGGTGGCGCAAGCGGACACGCCCTTGCCGCCCAGCTCCTGTTCGCCCGGGACGCCGAGCCACTTGGCCTGCGCGCCGGTGGCGATCACCAGCACATCGCCGACATATTCATCGCCGCTGTCGCCGATGGCCCTGAACGGCGAGCCGCCTTCGAGATCGACCTCGACAATCGTATCCCACATCATGCGGGTGCCGACATGCTCTGCCTGCTTCTGCATCTGCTCCATCAGCCAAGGGCCCTGGATCACATCCTCGAAGCCGGGATAATTCTCGACATCGGTGGTGATGGTCAGCTGGCCGCCGGGCTGCAGGCCCTGCACCACGATCGGCTCCATCCCGGCACGCGCGCCATAGATGGCGGCGGAATATCCGGCGGGTCCTGAGCCGATGATGAGCATGCGTGTGGTGTGGGTGGTCATGGCAGGGAATCGCTTTGTCAGTGATCGGGAGTTCCCAGACGAGTTAGGCGGCGACGGGGGGCATTTCAACTGCGCCACGCCCCGCGGATGCGGACCAGGCTGTGGAAAGCGGCAGCGGAGAAGTCGCCATTTGTATCGTTCGTTAGAATAGCCTTGCAATCGCCACGGCAGCGCGCAAGCATGCATTCCAATCGGAGAGGGACTTTTATGAGCAAGGACATCAAGGGTCCGCGGCTGGATCGTCGCGGCTTCATGGGCGCATCGACACTGGGCACCGGCGCGGCGCTGGTCGGCCTGGGAGCTGCCAGCAGCGCGCTGGCGCAGCCCGGCACCGCCAATCCGGCGGCAGGCGCGCCGCAGGTGGACTTCCCCGAAAACCCGCGCGCATTCGGCGGCAGCGGAACCAACCGCACCGAGATGGACCTGCGCGATTGCGAGGTGGAGGGTGACTGGCCGCAGGATCTGGACGGCGCGTTCTACCGCGTCGGCCCTGACCCGCAGTATCCCAAGCCCCCCGAATTCGAGAACGACATTCCCTTCGACGGCGAGGGCCATGTCTCGATGTTCCGGATCAAGGACGGGCACGTCGATTACAAGACCCGCTATGCCCGCAATGCCCGTTACCTGGCGCAGGCTGAAGCGCGCCAGTCGCTGTTCGGCATGTATCGCAACCCCACGACGGACCACCCGAGCGTCGAAGGGCTCAACCGCGGCACGGCGAACACCCAGCTGTTCACCCACCACGGCAAGCTGCTGGTCTTCAAGGAAGACAGCCCGCCCGTCGCCATGGACCCGCTGACGCTGGAAACCACCGATCCGGAATATACTTTCGGCGGCAAGCTGGAGAGCCAGACCCACACCGCCCACCCGAAGATCGACCCGCTGACAGGCGAATTCGTCAGCTTCGGATATGAGGCGGGCGGCTTCCTGTCGAAGGACGTGAATGTCTTCACGGCAGACAAGGACGGCAACATCACATGGTCCGTCACCGTGGAAGCCCCCTATGCCGGCATGATGCACGATTTCTGCGTCACGCAGGATTACGTGGTGCTCTACCTTGTCAACATGGTGGCTGATCCGCAGCGGATCGCGGCAGGCGGGGTGCACTTCTCCTATGACAGCACCGCGCCCTGCTACATGGGCGTGCTGCGCCGGGGCGGCGATGGCAGCGACGTGAAGTGGCTGACCGGCCCCAACCTGTTCTGCACCCATGTGATGGGCGGCTGGAACGATGGCACGAAGATCACCGTGGACATGGATGGCGGCGAGGGCAACCAGTTCCCCTTCTTCCCCTCACTCCACGAGCCGTGGGACCCGATGAAGGGCCGGGGCTTCCTGCGCCGCTTCACCGTGGACATGGGCACCAATCCCGACACTTACGAGGCGGTGACGATCTTCCCGGAACTCGAAGGCATGCTGGCGCGCCAGGATGACCGCTTCCACACCCTGCCCTATCGCTATGGCTTCCTGTCGCTGTCAGGGGCGAACGGCGGCAGCTGGGGCATCGTCGATCACCAGACCGGCACCAGCAGGATCGCCCGCGCGGAGGGCTATTCGCTGTCGGAGATGACCTTCGTGCCGCGCACGCCCGATGCGCCTGAAGGCGATGGCTACCTGATCGGCCTTGGCTCAAGCCGCGAGGATGGCCGGTCCAGGCTTTTCCTTTTCGACCTTGCGAACGTGGAAAGCGGCCCGCGCGCATGGGTAAAGATGCCTTACGCTTGCGTGGGGCAGGTCCATGGCTGGTGGGCCGACGCCAGCGCGATTGGCGAGGCCTGACACACATGTTTGCATCGCTGCGTTGCGCCGCTGTGGCGGGCCTTGCCCTGTTTGCCGCCGCCTGTTCCTCCGCGCCGGAAAATGTCGACTGGGCCAACACCGGCAATGGCTGGGACGAGGCGCATTACAGCGCGCTGGACCAGATCAACGCCGACAATGCGGATGAGCTGGGCCTGGCATGGTATGCCGATCTCAATACCGACCGGGGGCAGGAAGCGACGCCGCTGGTGGTTGACGGGGTGCTGTACAACACCGAGCCGTGGAACATCACCACGGCCTACAACGCGGCCACCGGCGAGCAGCTGTGGCGATATGATCCGCAGGTTCCCTTGCGCTTCGGCAGGCTTGCTTGCTGCGACATCGTGACTCGCGGTGCAGCCTGGCACGATGGAAAGGTGATCATCGGCACGCTGGACGGGCGGCTGATCGCGCTCGACGCGGCGAGCGGCGAGGAGTTGTGGTCCACCCTCACCGTCGACAACACCAAGAATTACACCATCACCGGCGCCCCGCGCGTTGAGGGGGACCGTGTCTTCATCGGCAATGGCGGCGCGGAAATGGGCGTGCGCGGATATGTCTCCGCCTATGACGCCAACAGCGGAGCAATGCTGTGGCGCTGGCACACGGTACCCGGCAATCCGGCTGATGGTTTCGAAAACGAAGCCATGGAAATGGCCGCCGAAACATGGACCGGCAACTGGTGGGAATCGGGCGGCGGTGGCACGGTCTGGGACGGGATCAGCGTCGATCCCGAACTCGGCCTTGTCTATATCGGCACCGGCAATGGCTCGCCATGGGTGCGCAAGTGGCGCAGCCCCGAAGGCGGCGACAACCTGTTCCTCGCCAGCATCGTGGCGCTGGATATCGAAACCGGCGAATATCGCTGGCATTACCAGACCGTGCCGGGCGAGGAGTGGGACTACACCGCCACGCAGAACATGATCCTCGCTGACATCGACCTCGATGGCGAGACGCGCAAGGTGCTGATGCAGGCCCCCAAGAACGGCTTCTATTACGTGCTCGACCGCGAGACCGGCGAACTGCTCAGCGCCGAAACACTCGCCCCGATCAGCTGGGCAAGCGGCATCGACATGGCAACCGGCCGCCCCATCGAGAACCCCGAAGCGCGCTATGGCGAAGTCCCGGTGATGGTCAGCCCCGGCGCGGGCGGAGTGCACAACTGGAACCCGATGGCCTACAGCCCGGATACCGGCCTCGCCTATATCCCGATCACCGAAACCTACATGGCCTATGCCGCAGCCGGTAATTACGAGCCGGGCCGGGGCCTTGGCACTGCCTTTGCCGGGCATGAGGACCTGCGCAGCCGGATCGCCGAATATGCCGATGCCAATACCAAGAGCTGGCTTTCGGCCTGGGACCCGGTGACGCAGAGCGAGCGCTGGCGCGTACCCTATGCGAAAAAGGGTTCCGGCGGCGTGCTGGCAACGGCTGGCAATCTGGTTTTCCAGGGCACGATCGACACGACCTTTGCCGCATATGATGCCACCACGGGCGAGAAGGTATGGGAACTGCCGGTGCAGAACGTGCCGATTGCCGCGCCCATCACCTATATGGTCGACGGTGTGCAGTATATCGCTGTCAATGCCGGCTGGGGCGGCGGCCTCGCCCATGTCGAGCGCGCAGCCTATTCGGACCTGCACCTTGGGCCCCCGCGCCTGCTGGTCTTCCGCCTTGGCGGGGAGGCGCAATTGCCGCCCATGCCCGAAGAGAGCTTTGTGGTGCCCGAACTTGCACCCCCGCCGCCGCTGACCGGCAGCGCGCAGCAGGTCGCGCTGGGCGAGCAGCTTTACGGCAACAATTGCGCCATCTGCCATGGCAATGGTGCGCGCGGCGGGGTGAAAGACCTGCGGCACATGTCGCCTGAAACCCATGCCGCTTTTGGCGAAATCGTGCTGGGCGGATCGCGCGCCGCCAATGGCATGGCCGGTTTTGCCGATGTGCTGGATGAAGATGAAAGCGAAGCGATCCACCACTACCTGATCGCCCGCGCAAACGAAGACTGGGGCGGTTGATCCGCTCGCACGAACGGGAACAGAGGGAGAGGATCACGATGAACATCTGGAACAAGGCCAAACTCGCCATAGGCGCGGCCGGGCTGGCACTGGCCGCGACTGGCGCAACTCCGGCCATGGCGCAGCAACCCACCTATCACCCGGGCTATGCCGATGACCGGGCCGAGATCGAAGACCTGATGGCGCGATACCTCTTCGCCATCGATTTCCATGACTGGGATGCCTATGTCGAGACCTTCACACCCGATGGGACGATCGAATTTGCCAGTGGCACCCACACCGGCCGCGAGGCTATCCGCGAGGCGGTGACCACTTTCGCCGCGCGCATCGGCGAATTCTACACCGTGGAGGATGGCAGCCCCGCCAAGCTGCGCCACGTGATCCTGCAGTCCACCATCCGCGTTGAAGGGGACAAGGCATGGGCCACCAGCCTGTGGGTGGAAATGGCCAATGACGGGCCGGGTGATACCTTGAAGATGGGCACTTTCGGCACTTACGAGGACCAGCTCGAGCGGGTCGATGGCCAGTGGCTGATCGCTTACCGCAACGTGCTCAACGACTTCATTCCAGGCCGCAATCCCGGCCCGGAAAACCCGGTCCGCGCAATGGATGCTGCGGCACAGGCCTGGCAGGACCGATAGGGTCCGCCAGGGCCGCAGGAATGGTCGCTACTCGCCGCCGGCCTCGCTGGCAGCGCGGTCGGCGGTGATGTAATTGCGGATCTGCACATTGCCTTCATGGCAGGCATATTCGAACTGCTGGTATTCATCGTCACGCTGCCAGTCAGTGCGCGCACCCCAGGGCGCCGTGTAGTTCACCGGATCGGTGAAGGTCATTTCGTAAACGATCGAATCCGGACCGGTCATGGTCAGTCGCTCGACCAGATGCGCCTCGCGGCTCACCGGACTGTCATTGTTGCGTGGGCTTCCGCTGGTCACCACGCTGGTGGCAGAAGGGCCGGGGCGGAAATTGGTGGTCTCGATCACCAGCGTATTGGCGTCTTCCCAGTGGCCGCGGCTCTCGCCCATCCAGTTGCCGATCTGCGCCGGGATCGGATCGCGCCCGTCGGTGGGGATCAGGCGCACCTCGTGGATCATCTCCAGCTGCATGGCAACCATTCCGGGTGACTGGAAGATGCGAATGCCGTTGTTGTACATGCCGGGGAACATGCTGGTCGGCAGGCCGCGCGTGATGCAGCGGTCCCAGCTGTCGAAATCGGTCCAGTGGCGGAAGCTCTGCCCGTTGCGCCAGCTGGAGCGCATGGCATCGGCGTTGCGCTGGCCTTCCTCGGTCTTGGCAGGCAAGCGGCCATCGGCGGGCAGCACCAGGAATGACGTGCGGCGATTGGATTCGCCCATTTCCGCCCAGTGACCCATGCCGATCGTGTCGCTGGCGTCCTCTTCATCATACCGGCCGCGCATGTCAGCCAGCCTTTCGGACTTGGCTGCATATTCCTCATCAGTCAGGAACACGCGATCGCCCTGCGCCACGGGGCGCTCGAATGGCGTGCCGTTGAGATGGTCGATCGGCCAGCCACCACGAAAATCAGGCTCTCCCCAGGGCGTGGTCTCCGGCGTGTAATCATCGGGGATCGCGGGCAACACCGTCAGGTCCTCCCCGGCGCCCTGCGCCAGCGCGGTGCCAGCGCAGGCCAGTGCCGGGGCAATCATCAGGGCAAGGAACGGCGGGCGGTGGGACATCATGGCAAATCCTGCAAAATCGGGTTCTGCTGCATTCCTAGGTTGGCGATTAGTTCCTGTCCATAATCGTTACATGAAAGAGCGATCCGCCCGGCTCGCCGCTCCCGATCCACGCAGGCACGGCCAAGCCATCTGCAACGGCCAACAGCCTTGCGCTCAACACGTTTGTCGGGAGACCCTGCCAGGGGCGATTGGTGCGGTCGAGAAGACTCGAACTTCCACGGCCTTTCGGCCACAACGACCTCAACGTTGCGCGTCTACCAGTTCCGCCACGACCGCACATCGCAAAGGGCAGAATCTGAAGCCGCCCGGCAGGTAGGAGCGCGCCATTAGCAAAGCCCCCCTGCCCCTGCAAGCACGCTTATCGCACAAAGTGAATTCACTGTTCAGGCGCGCGCGCCCTACTGCGCTTTCCAGCCTATTTCGGCGATGCGGGCAGAGCGCGGCACGTCGAGCACGGCGCGCGTTACATCCAGGCTTTCGCCCGGAGCGAGCGAGCCTTGCTCCGGGATGATCTCGAGCTCGAACACCTTGCGCTCGCGTGCATCGCGCAACACCACAAGGATCGGCGGTACGTCGCGCGCGGTGCTGCCGGTGTTGGTGATGGTGCCGTTGACCGCGAAATATTCCTGCCCGCCGGGCAATTCGCGCTTTTCCTGCTGGTCGATGGGAAAGTCCAGCTGCAGGTCCGGTGCGCCCACGGCGAAATCGGGCTGGGTTACCGGCACCCAGTCCGGCAAGCCCCAATAGCTTACCGCGAAGATGATTGCTGCGGCAAAGACGAAGAAGATACCCGCGGCCCAGGTCCAGATCTTCATCCAGTTGCGGCGCGGGCGGAACGGCGGCTCCCTGTCGAAGGGCGAATGCTCTTCCACCGGCGGCTGCGGCGCTGGTTCAGGGCGCGCCACCGGCGGGGCGACGGGCTCGCGCTCCGCTTCACGCTCGGGCACCGCTTGGGGCGGCACGGGCGCTTCGGGAATTGGCGGTTCGTCCGCCGCTGGCGGCTCCGGCGGTTCTTCAACCGGCGGTGGCGGTGGCGGTGGCGGAGCTGGCTTGGGGTCTGTTGCCACAGGCTCCGCCGCGTCGAGCTCGGGACCATCCTGGAACCAGCTGTGCTTGCATTTGGCACAGCGCACAGTCCTGCCCTCGACACCGATCGCGGTATCAGGCACGACATAGCGCGTATTGCAGGCGGGACACTGGATGATCATTCTGAAAAGAATCCTAGGCCCGCGAGGGAATTGCAACAAGCTGTGGAGCAAGTTTGTTGCGGCAGTCCGTGGCTTTTTTCC
>JAUIJI010000078.1 GCA_030431435.1 Alphaproteobacteria bacterium
TGGCGGGTTTCAGCAGCAGTACCTTCTCGTTTCCGATGCGGCCTTCCTGCGTCCAGCCCTGGAATTTCTTCTGTACCGGGCCGAAGCCGTGCATCTCCGCGATCACGTCCATGGCCATAAAGCCGACATTGTGCCGGTGCATGGTGTATTGCGGACCGGGATTTCCAAGGCCAACCCAGATTTGCATCGCGTCCAGTGCTCTCCAGACCAGTGAAAAAGAAAGGGGCCGGCATCGCTGCCAGCCCCTGTCCTATTGTAGCAGTGCGTCGGGCGGAACCCGGGCAGCGAATTATTCGCCGCTTTCTTCCTCGCCGCCTTCTTCTGCTGCAGCTTCTTCGGTTTCGCCTTCTGCGCCTTCTTCCGCATCGCCTTCAGCGGCGGCGGCGCCTTCAGCGCGCTTGAGGGCGGACGGGGCAACCACGGTGGCGATGGTGAAATCGCGATCCGTAATGGCGCTTTCGCTGCCTTCGGGCAGGGTGACGGCGGAAATGTGGACGGAATCGCCCACTTCCAGGCCCGTGACGTCCAGCTCGATCTCGGAGGGGATCTTGTCCGCTTCGCAGATCAGGTCCAGCTCGTGACGGACAACGTTGAGCACGCCGCCCTTCTTGAGGCCGGGGCTGGCTTCCTCGTTGATGAAGACCACCGGGATCGCAACCGCAATCTTGGCATCCTTGGACAGGCGCAGGAAGTCCACATGCTGCGGACGGTCATTGACCGGGTGGAAAGCCACATCCTTCGGGATGGTGCGCACGGGCTTGCCATTCACTTCGACCATCACGATCGAGTTCATGAAGTGGCCGGTGCCAAGCTGGCGAACCAGCAGCTTTTCTTCCACGTGGATGGGAGTAGGTTCTTCCTTGCCGCCATAGATCACAGCGGGAACACGGCCTTCGCGACGCAATGCACGGGAGGCTCCCTTGCCAGCCCGTTCGCGTGCTTCGGCCGGCAGGGTCAGAGCGTCGCTCATGTCACTAGCCTTTCGAATTCGTTTCAGATGCTCTCCCGCCACGCCTCCAGGGATGACCACGACAGGGGAGGCGCGCGTTTAGCAGCATCCGCCGAGATTGCAACTATTGTATGCGCGAGACGCTGTAGCCCGCTTCTTCCAGAAGTGCAGGCAGGCCCGAAGCGCCAAGCATATGCGCTGCGCCCACCGCGATGAAGGGCTGTGCGCCGCTATCGATCTGTTCGCGGATTGAGGGAAGCCAGTTGCGATTGCGCCGGTTTAACAGGGCTTCGCGCAATTCGGGATCGCCCAGCATTCCCTCATTTGCGATCTTTTCCAGCTTCTTCATGTCCCCAGTCAGCCAGGCTTCGAGCGAGGCAACTGGGTCATGGTGCACAGCTTCCCGCGCCACTGCGCTCAGAAGTTCGGACTGTTCGCTTTCGGGGAGGGCATCGAACAGGGCGTATTGCGCTGCATAGCCTTCAAGACCGATTGCTGGCATGCCCCGTTTTTCGAGATCGCGATCAACCCCGTTGGCGGGATCGCCGCTGCGCAAGGCGCCGGAAAGGATCAGCGCGGCGGCCCAGCTTTCGGTTGTTGCAAAGTCACCCTCATCCGCATTTGCCAGATCAAGGAGCTTGTGAAGGGCAGCGCGATCCTGGGGCGGTACCCTCTCGCTGAGCGGCGGCAAACCCGGAGAAGATGAGCGCGACGAGAACTCACTTGCCGCCTGCGAGCCATCGTCCAGACCGGCAATTTCCACCACCAGCACAGCAGATTGGCTCAGCGCCTGCTCCACGGCCTCGCTATGCCAATCGAGCCCATCGGGCAGTGCGTGGACCGTACCGAACAGCCAGCCCCTCTCGCCATCCGGAGACGTCACCTCCCACAATGCAGGCGACGCGGCAGGCCATTCACGATCCGTCAAGGGATCGGGCGCGCTGCAGCCAGCCAGCCACAGCGCGCCCGCAAGAAGTGTGAGAAACCCGCGGATCACTCGTAGACGCGAGTGACGGTGTAGCCGCGTTCCTCAAGCTGGCGCTGGACGCTGCCTTCGCCTGCCAGGTGGGCAGCGCCGACGGCGATGAAGACGGTGCCCGGCTGATCGAGGCGTTGTTCGATCCACCCAACCCAGTTGGCGTTCCGATCAATCAACAGACGGTCGCGCAGGTAGCTGTCCTCGTCTTCGTCGTCGATGAGGCTGGCAAGCTCGTCTACATCACCCTCGACCCACTCCATTACCATAGCTTCGACCAAGGGAATGATAGAGTCCGCCTCATCAACTGTCGCCTTCAGGTATTCGAGCTGATACTGCATCTCCATTCCGTCATACAACTCGATCTGGTCATCTAACGTTTCTAGCGACTCATGCTCCTTTCCTGCCGCCGCCTCTTGCAAAACCGCCTCCACGCTTAGCTCGGGATCATAGCCAGCTGCAAACACCGGTAGCATGCTCAAGTTCAATGCAGCGTACCAGGGTTCGTAATTGTCCATTACTTCCGCCGGCAAGTTCAACTTTGCGAGCGCTGCCTCATACTCTTGAAGATTTTCTTCAGCCATAAGAGGTCGCAGGGTGGCGCCGTTCTGGAAAGTGCCGGCTTGCCTGAGCCTGAGGTTGATGGCGACCGGATCAGACATGTCCAGTTCGGTCACAAGGCTGTCTGAAATCGCCAGAGCTTGCGCTATCCGGTCATTGAACCAATTGATATCAGCATGCATCGCGTGGATCGTCCCGAACAGGTAGATCGTCGTATCTTCGTCCGAGACTTGCCAAAGGGCAGGGCCCGGTTCTGCCTCTGCCGGGACCGCAGGCTGGGCGTTCACATCGCCCGGGACAGCGCATCCGGCAAGTGCCAGGGAAACTGCCGCACCAGTTGCCAGCAAGAGATTGTTGAGCTTCATGAGTCTGCGATCCTCTATGTGGAAGGTTTGTTCTAGCATCAGTTGAGGAAGTGACCAGTCACGGCTGAAAGTTCCAAAGCAGTAAACGTGCTCACTGAAAACTAGTCGACCGCCTTGTTGATCCGCACTGCCTCAAGTCCGCGTTCGGACAGGAAGTGAAGGACCGAATCCTTGCCTTCGAAATGGCCGGCACCCACTGCGACGAGGATTTTGCCGGGCGAATCGAGTCGCTCCTCAAGCCAGGCTGACCAGCGTTCGTTCCGGCTGCTCAGCAAGGCGCGGTGGAAGGCGAGGGCGAGCTTGGCATCCTCGATCCCGAATTCCATTTCTTCCTGCACCACGCCGCGCGCGCAGGCATGTTCGAGCTCCCAATCCTCCTCTTCCGAAGGATCGGGCATCTCGCCGAAGAACATATCGATATCGCGGCCATCCCATTCCAGCAGGTCCTGCTCCAGCCCGTGAAGGACAAGTGCATCGTCAATGCGATAGATCGACATCATTACCCGCCCGGTATCCTCGATGGAGTGGATCGGGCGATCCGTATCAGCGAAGATCTCCTCCAACACGCTTTCGACGCCATGCTCATAGCTGGAAGGTCCGAAGTCCAGACCGCTCATGCCGAACCCCATCATGGCGAACATCAGCGGTGTCTGGTCGACATAATCGAATGGCTGGCCGGACATCTCTATCAGTCGCCGCCATTTGGGCCGCGCGGCAGGTGTGAGCTGCTGCGAGGTGGGCGTGCGATCTTCGAACAGCTTGATGAACTTCCCGGAAACATGCTCCATGCTCGCATCAGCGTCTGCATCGGAGCTTTCAAGGACCAGTTCGTCCACCTCGTCGATAATCGCGTCGAGTTGCGGATTCCGCCAGCGGAAGCCCTCGGGCAGTATGTGGACCGTGCCCAGCAGGTAGATCGTCGTGTCCTCGTCCTCCAGCAGCCACATCGCCGGGGCGGGGTCGTAATCCTGGGGAACGAGGCTGCTGGCGGCTTCCTCGGCCTGCGCTGGCCCGCACAGGCCCGCAATCGCGAGTGATCCGGCTGCAAAAAGGGTAGTTAACTGGCGCATTTCCAGTGGCTTTTGCTCCTGACTTGCCGTGCAACAGGCCCGTTCCGGCACGCATAGTCAAGGCGGCACCACTCTCGCGCCTCTCACACGGCATTGACCCTGTCCATGGCTTGCGCCATTGCGCGGCCACATTTTCTCGCAGGGCACAAATGACCAGAGACCCAAAGAACAGCTTTCAGGACATGATCCTTGCGCTCCACGATTTCTGGAGCGCCAACGGCTGCCTGATCCTGCAACCCTATGACATGCGCATGGGCGCGGGCACCTTCCACACCGCCACAACGCTGCGCGCGCTGGGGCCGGAGCCGTGGAACGCCGCCTTCGTGCAGCCCTGCCGCCGCCCGACCGATGGCCGCTATGGCGAGAACCCCAACCGGCTGCAGCACTATTACCAGTATCAGGTGATCCTGAAGCCGAGCCCTTCGGATATCCAGGAGCTGTATCTCAAGAGCCTCGAAGTGATCGGCATCGATCCGCTTCGCCATGATATCCGCTTCGTGGAGGATGACTGGGAAAGCCCGACGCTGGGTGCATGGGGCCTTGGCTGGGAAGTGTGGTGTGACGGCATGGAAGTCACCCAGTTCACCTATTTCCAGCAGATGGGCGGTTTCGACTGCAAACCCGTGGCTGGCGAACTGACCTACGGCCTCGAACGCCTCGCCATGTATATCCAGGGCGTAGACAATGTGTACGACCTCAATTTCAACGGTCAGGGCGTCTCTTACGGTGACGTGTTCCTCGAGAACGAGAAGCAGATGTCGAAGTGGAACTTCGAGGTCGCCGATACCGATGCCCTGTTCGATCTGTTCAACAAGGCCGAGGCCGAGTGCAAGCGCTCGCTGGAAGCCGAGGTGCCGATTGCGGCTTATGAGCAAGCCGTGGAAGCGAGCCACCTCTTCAACCTGTTGCAGGCCCGCGGCGTGATCAGCGTGCAGGAACGCGCCAGCTACATGGCCCGTGTGCGCGATCTCGCTCGCGGTTCTTGCGAAGCGCATATGAAGAAGGAGGCACCTGTCTGGGCCGAGAAATATCCGGAGTGGCAGGCATGACAAAGATTGCGAAGCAATGCTCCCTCTCCCGCCGGGAGAGGGAAGGGGCCCGTTGCGCAAGCAATGGGAAGGGTGAGGGTGCTCTTTCTGGCGCGCTGTTCACCCTCACCCTTCCGGCGCTTTGCGCCTCCCTCCCTCTCCCGATGGGAGAGGGATTATGAGCGATTTCCTCCTCGAACTGCGAAGCGAAGAAATCCCGGCGCGCATGCAGGCAGGGGCCCGCGCCGAACTGGAAAAGCTGTTCCGCCGCGAGATGGAAGCAGCCGGCATTGCGCTGGGCGAACTGACCGTCTGGTCCACGCCGCGCCGCCTTGCGCTGATTGCGCGCGGGCTTCCTGAAGCGACCGAGCCGGTTTCCGAAGAAGCCAAGGGGCCGCCGGAAGGCGCTCCCGATCAGGCGATTGACGGCTTCTGCCGCAAGAATGGCGTATCGCGCGACGAGCTCGAACTGCGCGATGTAAAGGGCCGCAACACCTGGTTTGCGGTGAAGAACATCCCCGGACGCGCCACGAAGGATCTGCTGGCAGACGCGATCCCCGCGATCATTCGCGACTTCAGCTGGCCCAAGTCCATGCGCTGGGGCGCGGCCTCGCTCTCCACTGGCAGCTTGCGCTGGGTGCGCCCGCTTTCGGGCATCGTTGCGCTGCTGGGTGAAGAGCTGGTGGAATGCGAAGTGCACGGCATCGCATCAGGCTATGCCACCAAAGGGCACCGCTTCCACCACGATGGCGACATTACGATTGGTTCGGCAGACGACTATGCCGAGAAGCTGCGCGCCTGCCATGTGATCGTGGACCATGAGGAACGGCAGGACGCGATCCGCAGCGGTGCCGCCAAGGCTGCGGCGGATGCGGGCCTGAAGCTGGTCGAGGACGAAGGTCTGGTGATTGAGAACGCCGGCCTCACCGAATGGCCGGTGCCGCTGCTCGGCCGGTTCGATGATGATTTCCTCGACGTGCCGCCGGAGACGATCCAGCTCACCGCCCGCGTGAACCAGAAGTATTTCGTGTGCACCCGTTCCCCCGCGAAGGCGGGGGCCTCAGGCGATGGAGCGCAACCGGACGAGGTCCCCGCCTTCGCGGGGAATCAGGAGTTGGCCAACGCCTTCATCTGCACCGCCAATATCGAGGCGGCAGACCCCGCCGTGGTGGTGGACGGAAATCGCAAGGTCCTCGCCGCCCGCCTGTCCGACGCGCGCTTCTTCTGGGACGTGGATCGCAAGACTCCGCTGTCTGACCACGCGAAAAAGCTGGAGCGGATCACCTTCCACGAAAAGCTGGGCACGGTGGCTGACAAGGTCGAACGCGTGGCCAAGCTGGCGCGTTGGTTGTGTGAAGAGGGAATCATCCCTCTCCCAGTGGGAGAGGGAGGGAGCCGCGATAGCGGCGGAAGGGTGAGGGCAACCTTGTCCGATGCACCCTCACCCCCCGCGCCTGACGGCGCTCCTCCCTCTCCCATGGGGAGAGGGGACTTGGCTGACCAGGCCGAACAGGCCGCGCGCCTGTGCAAGGCAGACCTCGTCACCGAAATGGTAGGCGAATTCCCCGAACTGCAAGGTCTGATGGGCGGCTATTACGCCCGCGCCGAAGGCCTGCCCGACGCCGTGGCTGACGCGATCCGCGATCACTACAAGCCGGTGGGGCAAGGGGACGAGGTGCCGACTGCGCCGGTGACGGTGGCGGTGTCGCTGGCGGACAAGCTGGATACTCTGCGAGGTTTCTTCTCCATCGACGAGAAGCCTACGGGCTCCAAGGATCCCTTTGCCCTGCGTCGCGCAGCGCTTGGTGTCATCCGCCTGCTGACCGAAAATGACATTCGCATGCACGTGGCCGAGGGCGATCTCCTCGACTTCTTCGCCGACCGCCTGAAAGTCCAGCAGAAGGAAGCAGGCGTCCGCCACGATCTGATCGACGCCGTCTTTGCGCTCGGCGGGGAGGACGATCTCGTTCGCCTTCTCGCTCGCGTGCATGCGCTGCAGGCTTTCGTCCAGACCGAAGACGGCACCAACCTGCTCGCCGGCTACAAGCGCGCGGCCAATATCCTCAAGAAGGAGGAATGGGACGCGGGTGATGGCGTTGCGCATACCGGCGATGAGGACCCGCTGGAGAATGTCGATGATCCCGACATGCGCGAAATCTATGCCCAGCGGGCCAAGACCGATCTTCCGTACACGCCCGAACCGGCGGAAAAGGCGCTGATCCAGGCGGTAGAAGAGGCAGAGTCGGTAGTGCGCGGTGCAATTGGCTCAGAGGATTTCGACTTCGCAATGCGCATCCTCGCATCCTTGCGCGCACCGATCGATGCCTTCTTCGAGGAAGTCACCGTTAACGACGCGGATGAGCAAAAACGCAGCGCCCGTCTCGACCTGCTTGCGCGATTCCGTGCTGCAGTGCACAACGTGGCGGACTTCTCGCGGATCGAGGGTTGAAGCCGTTTCAGATGTGATGGTGTCTAACGGCACTATCTCTCTTGAAACATTCGACTTCCCCCTCGACGTGGCCTTATTGGCCCGGGAGACTGAAGGATTCGATATTGGTTGCCTGTTCGGCGGGCAACCGCGCAAACGGGATGGAAAATGACCAGGTCGGTTTACACTTTCGGTGGTGGCGCAAAGCACGATGATGCCCGTGCAAAGGACAAGACAATCACGGGCGGCAAGGGCGCAAACCTTGCCGAAATGGCCGAGATCGGCCTGCCGGTCCCTCCCGGCTTCACCATCACCACTGAAGAATGCGTCCGCTATCTGAAGGACGGGGCCGATTTTTCCGACGCCCTGCGCTCAGAAGTGGCTGAAGCGCTGGCGCATATCGAGAAGGCCGTGGGCAAGACATTCGGCGATGCGGGCGACCCGTTGCTGGTTTCCGTGCGTTCCGGCGCCCGCGTATCCATGCCGGGCATGATGGACACCGTCCTCAACCTCGGCCTCAATGACGAGACGGTGGAGGGCCTTGCCAATACCTCGGGTGACATGCGCTTTGCATGGGACAGCTATCGCCGCTTCATCCAGATGTATTCGGACGTGGTGCTCGGCCTCGATCACGGGCTGTTCGAGGAAGCGCTGGAAATCGCCAAGGAAGACCGCGGCTATTTCGCCGATACCGAGATGACCGCCGAAGACTGGCAGGAACTCGTCAGCGAATTCAAGACGATTGCAGCGGGAGAGCTGGGCCATCCGTTCCCGCAGGATGTGAACGAACAGCTGTGGGGCGCCATCCGCGCCGTGTTCGACAGCTGGGATGCAGACCGCGCAAAGGTCTATCGCCGTTTGAACAGTATCCCGGGTGACTGGGGCACGGCGGTGAACGTGCAGGCCATGGTGTTCGGCAACATGGGCGAAACCAGCGCCACCGGCGTCGCCTTCACCCGCGACCCGTCGACCGGCGAGCGCCAGTATTACGGCGAATGGCTGGTCAATGCACAGGGCGAGGACGTGGTCGCCGGCATCCGCACGCCGCAATATCTTACCAAACGTGGCCGCGAAGCTGCGGGCGCTGAACTGCCGAGCATGGAAGAGGCTATGCCCGCCGCGTACGAAGAACTCGCCCGCGTGTTCGACTTGCTGGAAAACCACTATAAGGACATGCAGGACATCGAATTCACCGTGCAGCAGGGCAAGCTGTGGATGCTGCAGACCCGTTCGGGCAAGCGCACGGCCAAGGCCGCGCTCAAGATGGCGGTGGACATGGTCGGCGAAGGGCTAATCGACGAGGTCACAGCGATCAAGCGCGTCGATCCGATGGCGCTCGACCAGTTGCTGCACCCCACGCTCGATCCCGATGCGGAACGCCACGTTCTCACTTCCGCGCTTCCGGCATCGCCCGGTGCAGGTTCCGGCAAGATCGCGCTTGATTCCGACCTTGCTGAAAAGTGGTCCAACGATGGCGAAAAGGTCATCCTCGTGCGGGTGGAAACCTCGCCGGAGGATATTCACGGCATGCACGCGGCCAAAGGCATCCTCACCGCGCGCGGCGGCATGACGTCACACGCCGCCGTGGTGGCACGCGGGATGGGGCGCCCCTGCGTTTCGGGCGCGTCAGCCGTCTCGATCGACTTGGCCAAGCGCACGCTGCGCATCGGCGCTGCCGAGCTGAAGGAAGGCGACATCATCACCATCGATGGCGCTACCGGCCAGGTGATGCAGGGCGAAGTGCCGATGATCGAGCCGGAACTGGCCGGCGATTTCGGAGTGCTGATGGAATGGGCGGACAAGTACCGTCGCATGCGCGTGCGCACGAATGCCGAAACGCCGAACGATTGCCGCATGGCGCGCCAGTTTGGCGCAGAGGGCATCGGCCTGTGCCGCACGGAGCACATGTTCTTCGATGCAGATCGAATTATGGCCGTGCGTGAGATGATCCTTGCCGATGACGAGGCCGGCCGCCGCGCCGCTCTCGCCAAGCTCCTGCCTGCTCAGCGCAGCGATTTCACCGAAATCTTCCACTGCATGGCGGGCCTGCCGTGCACGATCCGCCTGCTTGACCCGCCGCTGCACGAATTCCTGCCGCAGCGCGACGAGGAATTTGCAGAACTCGCAGAAGACTTGGGCATCGGCGCCGATCACCTGAAGCGGCGCGCGGCGGAACTGCATGAGTTCAACCCAATGCTCGGCCATCGCGGTTGCCGCCTCGGCATCACCTTCCCCGAGATTTACGAGATGCAGGCCCGCGCGATCTTCGAAGCGGCTTGCGAAGTGACGGGCGAGGGCGGCGATGCAGTCGTGCCCGAGGTGATGATCCCGCTGGTTGCAACGCGCAAGGAACTGGAAATCCTGCGCGCTCTGGTGGACCGGGTGGCAGCGGAAGTCTTCGCCGAAAAGGGCATGACGCTGGATTACATGGTCGGCACCATGATCGAACTGCCGCGCGCTGCGCTGATGGCGGGCGAGATCGCGCATGAAGCCAGGTTCTTCAGCTTCGGCACCAATGACCTGACGCAGACCGCACTCGGCGTGTCACGTGACGATGCGGGTCGCTTCCTGGCGCCATATGTCGACGCTGGTATCTATCCGCGCGATCCGTTCGTCAGCCTCGATATCGACGGGGTGGGCCAGCTGGTTTCGCTGGCGGCGGAACGTGGACGCGAAACGCGCAGCGATCTCAAGCTGGGCATTTGCGGTGAACATGGCGGCGATCCGGCGTCGATAGCGTTCTGCGAGCAGGTGGGCCTCGATTATGTCAGCGCCTCGCCCTATCGCGTGCCGATTGCGCGCTTGGCCGCGGCACAGGCAGCGCTGGCCGATTAGCGCCAGCCCGTCAGGGTCACAATCTCGAAAATCTCGGTCACCTTGCCATCCGCATCGGCGTTGGCGAGGAAAGCTTCGCGTGCCCGGTCCAGCTGCTCGCGGGTAAGCGGGGCAGAAGGCGAGGCAAGCACATTGCTCATCGCCTGTTCGCGCAAATCCTGCACCAGCCTGTCGAGCGAGGGATAGCGCACCTTGAGCTGGTAACTGTCCACCACCGGGCTTTTCCACCCGGCTCGGCTGAGCAATTGCGGGCAGGATCTTGGATCGACCATTGGGTGAATGCGCGCGGCCGGGCGATCCGGCTCTGCCTCGAACATCGCGCGGCGCAATTGCGGCAGGCTGGCCCCGCCGATGAAGCTGGCCATGGCGAGCCCGCCGGGCTTGAGCAGCTCCCTCATCTGGATCAGCGCGCCCGGCAGATCGTTCACCGAATCGAGGCTGTTGAGGCTGCACACCATGTCGAGCGAGGCCTGCATCAGGTTCAGCGGCGTATCGAAGTCCCGGTCGAGCGTGGAATGGAAGGTGACGTCATGGCTCCATTCGCCTTGCGCGACGAAGGCTGAGCCGAAGCCTTCGCACAGCACATCGCCCGGTTCAAAGCGCAGGAAGCCGAGCCTTTCGCGAACGTCGTCAGCCATGTTTTCGAGGAGGAATGTTGCGGTTTCACCCGCACTCACCATCGCCTCTGCGCGCAGCTCGCGTGCGCGCTTGCGTTGCTTGGAGAATATCACGGGAGGAGTGCTGGACATGGACCGAAGCCATGCCGACAAGTTTGTCCAAGTGCAACAAGGCTTGCCTCCGGGCGCAGGGCGGGGCAGCTATCGCCTTGATGTTGAAGCAGGCTTTTGCTCCCCTGGTGGACCTTGTCTACCCGCCGCGCTGCCCGATCTGCGGGGATGCTATCGGCGAACATGGCGCGCTGTGCCTGCCCTGCTGGAACGAGCTGGTGATCCCGGGTGAACCGGCTTGTGCCAGTTGCCAGCGCCCCTTCGCAAACGAAGAGACTGCGACTGGCTCTGTCTGTGCGGTCTGCCTCGCGCATCCTCCGCGCCATGAAGGGATATCCGCCGCGACGCTCTACAACGACGCTTCGCGCAAGCTGGTGCTGGCGTTCAAACATGGCCACAAGATCGCGCTATCGGCGATGCTGGCGAAGATGATGCTTGCCCGCTTGCCTTTGCTAGAAGGAGAGTGGCTGGTGGTGCCGGTACCCCTGCATTTCCGCCGCCAGTGGCAGCGCGGTTTCAACCAGTCGGCATTGCTGGCGCGCGAGATTGCGAAGGCGCGGGGTATGGAACAGGTGGTTGACGGATTGCGACGGACGCGCGCCACGCCATCGCTTGGCGGGCTGGGCCGCAAGGAGCGGGCGCGGGTTTTAACCGGAGCGATCGGTGCCAACCCGAAACGTGCAGCGAGACTGAAAGATGCGCAGGTCCTGCTGGTAGACGATGTGATGACCAGCGGCGCGACAACCGATGCCTGCCTCAAGGCCCTGCGCAAGGTGGGGGCAAAACAGGTGCGTATCGCGTGCTTCGCCCGCGTGATGGACGAGGCGCTCTAGCGAACTGCGTCTGTGCCGCAATGCAAAACACCCGGGGTGTCCCAACCCCGGGTGTTCGCGTGACGATATCGCTGGAACTGCGCTTCACCCCCCTCTTGGAAGCGCGTTCCAAACCCTCATGAACGGCCCGCGTTTCGCGGTACCAGTCCCTCCCATTCCTTGGCCGAAGCCAGTCATGACAGGCGGCCCGTCAAGCCGCAGGCACATACATTCCATTGAAAGGCCGGTTTACAAACAGGCTCGTGGCAAATGGCCCGATTTTGCACATTCTCTGTGGGAATCCTGCAACAAGGCGCTATGGGCTGTGGCACCGCTAACCATGGTTAAAGGGGCGTCCAACGATGAGCGACAGCAAGGAGCGCGAAACCGGTACCACCTTCATGCCGAAGTTCGACGCGCAGGGCCTGCTGGCTGCGATAGTCCAGCATGCTGACACCGGCGAGATTCTGATGTTCGCCTTCATGAACGCCGAGGCTGTCGAACAAACCCGCGAAACGGGAAAGGCCCACTTCTATTCCCGCAGCCGTGGCAAGCAATGGATGAAGGGGGAGAGCAGCGGCAATACGCTGGCGGTGCAGGATATACTGGTCGATTGTGACCAGGATGCGCTTGTGCTGAAAGTGCTCCCCGCCGGGCCTGCGTGCCATACCGGACAGCGCAGCTGCTTCTACCGCCAGCTCGGCCCTGATGGCCTGACCGAAACAGAATAAAGCGACCCATATGACCGATTATTCCCCGCCCGCCCGCGACGTGATCTTCGTGTTGAAGGACCTGCTGCGCGTCCACGAACGCAGCGAACCCGCCAATTACGAAATGGTGGATGAGGACCTGATCGAGACCATCGCCCATGAAGCAGGCAAGTTCTGCGCGCAGGTTGTTGCGCCATTGAACCGCAATGCCGACGAGCAGGGGTGCACCCGCCACGCCGATGGCAGCGTTACCACGCCCGATGGTTTCAAGCAGGCCTATGACGAATGGGTGGAATCGGGTTGGGGCACGCTGCCGCAGCCGGAGGAATTCGGCGGGCAGGGCATGCCGCACGCGCTGTTCACGGTGATCGAGGAGTACCTCAACTCGGCCTGCGCGGGCTTCATGATGTATCCGGGCATCCTGCCGGGCGCAGTGGCGACGGTGATGTCATCGGCTTCAGAGGACCTGAAGCAGACTTACCTTCCCAAGATGGTGTCCGGCGAATGGCTGGCGACCATGGCGCTGACCGAAGGGCATGCCGGGACTGACCTCGGCCTGATGAAAACCACCGCCACCAAACGCGGCAACGGTGCCTATTCCATCTCCGGCGAGAAGATTTTCATTTCCGGCGGTGACCATGACCTGACGGATAATATCGTCCACCTCGTGCTCGCCCGCGTGCCTGACGCGCCTGCCGGTTCGCGCGGCATATCGCTGTTTCTGGTGCCGAAAATCATGCCCGACAGCGGCGAGAAGAACGGCGTTTCCGTCGGCTCGATCGAACACAAGATGGGCCTTCATGGCAGTGCAACCTGCGTGCTCAACTTCGATGAGGCGACCGGCTTCCTGCTCGGCGAGGAGAACGGCGGACTGGCTGCGATGTTCATCATGATGAATGCCGCGCGTCTGGCCGTGGGTGTGCAGGGGCTGGGCCATGCCGAGCATGCATACCAGAAAGCTGCAGCCTATGCGCTCGAACGCAAGCAGGGCCGCGCGATGGGAGATCGGCCCGATCCTTCCGCAGCGGCAGATTCCTTGATCGTGCATCCCGATGTGCGCCGCATGCTGATGGACGCGCGCGCCTTTATCGAGGGGTTCCGCGCTCTGGTGTTGTGGACCTCGGTGCAGATTGATGTGTCACATGGTGCGCAGAGCAGGGAAGAGCGCAAGAAGGCTGATGGACTGGTCTCCTTCCTGACGCCGGTGATCAAGGCCTTTGGCAGCGATCGCGGTTTCGAAGTGGCCGTGAACATGCAGCAGGTCTTCGGCGGACACGGCTATGTGACCGAATGGGGGATGGAACAGATCGTGCGCGATGCGCGCATCCCGATGATCTATGAAGGCGCCAACGGCGTTCAGGCGCTGGACCTTGCTGGCCGCAAGACTGCCAAGGATGGCGGCGCGGTGGCGCAGGCGTTCTTCTCCATGATTGCGAGCGAATGCGAGGAAGCAGGCGAGGCGCTGGCCTTCATCGCGGACCCGCTGGGCAAGGCCGTCCACCACGGCGAGGCGGCAGCGAAGGCTCTGCTCGAGAATGGCGCGCAGGATCCAAACGATATGGCCGGTGGGGCCTATGCGTGGATGCAGCTGGTTGGCACGCTGGCGATTGGCTGGCAGTGGCTGCGGCTTGCGAAACTGGCGCAGGATCAGCTCGATGCGGGCGAGGGCGACCCTGCTTTCCTCAGCGCCAAGCTTGCCACAGCGCGCTTCTATGCCGAGCAGCAATTGCCGCTGTGCACCACCTTGCGCCACCGGGTGAAGGCAGGCGCAGGCGCGATGATGGCTCTCGAGGCGGAGCAGTTCCTGCGCAGTTAATCCGCTTCCAGAACCTCGTCGAACAGCGAATACATCGCGGCCCAGCTCTGGCGGTCAGCACTTGCATCGTAGTCGGTGGCCGGGTTGTCATTGGGCGCACGGTTGGTGAATCCGTGCTTGACGCCGGCATAGGAATGGAAATGCCAGTCAGCCCCAGCCTTGTCCATCTCTTCCCAGAACTTCACAACCTGTTCGCGCGGAACCATCGGGTCCGCATCGCCGTGGCAAACGAGGATGCGCGCGTTAACTGCGCCCGGCTCGGCGGGCATATCGGTGTTGAGCAGGCCATGGAAACTGACTGCGGCAAACAGCGGCGCACCTTCGCGGGCGAGCTCCAGAACGGCCTGACCGCCCATGCAAAAGCCGATTGCGCCCAGCGGCAGACCGCTCGCATCGTCAAGCGTTGCAAGTGCCTTCAACGAAGCACGCAGGCGCTGGCGGTATTGCTCAGGCGTGGCGCGGATTTCCATTGCGAATTCGCGTGACTGGTCAAAGCTGCCTGGTGCCTTGCCGTAGAAATCCGCAACCATCGCCAGATAGCCATTCGCGGCAAGGTCCTGAGCCTTGTCGAGAACGGAGGGCGTGGGGTTCATGATCGTCGGGAAGACAACCACGGCAGCCCGAGCTTTTCCCTGGGGACGGACGACAAGGCCAGTCAGCGCGCAATCGCCATCGGCATAGGCGAGCTTTTCGAAATCACTCATGGCGTGGCGCTCTATTCGGTCGGCAGGAAGTCCGGCACCGACAGGTACCGCTCGCCGGTGTCGTAGTTGAAGCCGAGCACGCAGCTGCCCTTGTCGAGTTCGTCGAGCTTGGTGGCGATGGCGGCCAGCGTTGCACCAGAACTGATGCCGACCAGCAGGCCTTCTTCAGCGGCGCAGCGGCGCGCCATGTCCTTGGCGTGTTCGGGATCGACCTGGATCGCCCCGTCAATCGATCTGGTGTGCAGGTTGCCGGGAATGAAGCCTGCGCCGATGCCCTGGATAGGGTGCGGACCGGGCTGGCCGCCGGATATGACCGGGGACAGCGTAGGTTCGACAGCATAGGCCTTCATCCCGGGCCATGTTTCCTTGAGGACTTCGGCGCAGCCTGTCAGATGGCCTCCGGTGCCGACGCCGGTGATCAGGGCAGCGGGCGGGTTATCCTTGAAGTCTGCGATGATTTCCTGCGCAGTGGTGCGTGCGTGGACCGCAACATTGGCCGGGTTCTCGAACTGCTGCGGCATCCATGCGTTGTCGAGCGAGTTGACCAGTTCCTCCGCCCGGGAAAGCGCACCCTTCATGCCCAGTTCCTTCGGCGTCAGGTCGAAACTGGCGCCATAAGCCAGCATCAGGCGGCGGCGTTCGAGCGACATGCTCTCGGGCATCACGAGC
>JAUIJI010000079.1 GCA_030431435.1 Alphaproteobacteria bacterium
CCCCTATGACAGGATACAGGACGTCAGCCTTGAACAGGGCTTGATCCCGCGCCTGTTCGGCCTTGTCGAAGTGCGCTTTGAAACCGGCGCAGGCGGCAAGGACGAGCTGAAGCTCGCCTATGTCACACAGGAAGAAGGCGAGCGGCTGCGCGAAGTGGTGCGCGACCAGAAGGACGTGCCGGTAGCTCGCGAGGCGGGCAGTGCAGAGCCGCAGGCTGTAGCCGTCGAACCGCGAGCCGAGCTGCTCTTTGCCATGGGGCCGGGGCGGCTGCTGACATTCGGCCTGTTCGAATTCTCGCTCGTCGTGGTCGCCTTGCTCGGCGCCGCTTTGCAGCAGGTGGAATTCCTCCTGCCGTTCGATATTTGGGACCTTGAGGGCTGGGAGGAGAGATTGTCCGGCCCTGGCGCATGGCTGTCAGGCCTCGGCTGGGTGTCGCAGCTGATCGGCGCGCTGTCAGGCCTTCTGTTCCTGATCGTGCTGGGCATGGTGACGGGCATTGTGCGCACCTTCCTGCGAGACTGGGATTTCCGGCTGGAAAAGACCGCCAAGGGCTTTCGCCGCCGCCGCGGCCTGCTGACCAAGACCGATGTGGTCATGCCCGCGCACCGGGTGCAGGCGGTAACGGTGAGGACCGGCATATTGCGCCGCATCTGGGGCTGGCATGGCCTGTCCTTCATCAGCCTTGCGCAGGATGCCAAATCCGCCAATCACGATGTTGCGCCCTTCGCGCAAACACGGGAGCTGGAGCCGATCGTGGCAGAGGCGGCCTTCCATCTTCCGGCACCGGATACCGACTGGCACCGCCCCAGCCAGAAATACCGCCTCGATACTGCACTGGTCGGCGCGATTCCCATCGCGCTGGTCGGCGTGGCGTGCCTGTTCTTCGACCAGGTTTTCTGGCTAGGACCGCTGCTCTTCCTCTTCGCCGGTTTCGAGGCTGTGCGGCAGCATTTCCTCTGGCGGTACGAGCGCCATGCGGTGGACGATACGCAGATCATCACCCGCCGCGGCTGGCTCGCACCGCGAACCACGGTCGCGAGCCGGATCAAGCTGCATTCGGTCGAAATCAGCCAGGGCCCCATCGCCAAACGGCGCGGCTATTGCCACCTCGTCTTCGGACTCGCGGGCGGCGCGTTCGCGTTTAACGGACTGAAGTTGGAAGAAGCCGAAGCGATGCGCGCAGCGGTTCTGGACAGCATCGCGTCAGTCGATTTCGCTAAGCTGCCGCGCTGAGGCTTTGGCGCAAGCAAAAGGCCCCGACACGTGTGTGCCGGGGCCTTTTTGGTCAATTTGGTCGGTACGATCAGTACATCACGCCATAATAGGCATAGATCCTTTCGCCGAACTGCCGGTCGAACAGTCCTTCGTCCGACCCTTCATAGCTGGGCGCGTCCTGCAGCTTCGACTTGTCGATATTGACGACATAGCCACCGCGTTCGGTGTCATAGTCCAGCGCGTCCCAAGGCAGCGGGTGATAGCGTTCACCGATGCCCAGAAAGCCGCCGAAGCTCATCACGGCATATTCCACGCGGCCCGAAACCTTCCCGATCACCAGCTTCGATACCTCGCCGATCTCCTCGCCATCGGTAGCGAACACCTTGGTTCCTTCCACCTTGTCGGACGAGATCAGCGAATCTGTTTCGTCGCGCTCGAGCGGGCGTGAGTGCTGGAAATCGCGGCGCTTCTGGAGTTCTGCGTCGGAAAATGTCGGGCGTGTCTGTGCTGTCTGGGTCATGATTGGCCATTCTCCCTTCACTGGAGTGTCGGCGGCGGACGCGATCCCGTGCGGATGCTTGTTTCAGGCGGTCTTTCCGGGGCATCTGCCCTTGGATCCGCCGGCGTCATTCAGCGTCGCCGATCTTACAGTAAATCAACGGTTTGGGCGGCCGAATCTATCCACGCTTCATCGCGGCTGGGCAACACTTCGGCGGTTCAGCGCGGTATCGGGGCGCGGATATCTTCCCATTCGGGGTTCTTGCCGAATTTGTGCACCACATATGGGCATTGCGGGGCGATCCGGAAGCCTTCCTCGCGCGCATCCGCCACGATGGCTTCGACCAGCTTGGCAGCAATGCCCTTGCCGCGCGCTTCGGGCGGGGTGAAGGTGTGGTCGACCACTCGGATTTCGCCATTCTCGCCGCGCGCTTTCCAGGTCAGTACTGCGGGCCGCGCCGCGCCTTCGACTTCCATCGAATAGGCACCGCCATCGTCATTATGGACCTTCTGGATTCTCGGCTCTTGTGATTGCGGCTGGTCGGACACGGCCTTTTCTCCTTCTTGCCAGAAACAGGACGCAGGGCCATTGCGTTCCCATGCAGTTCCTGTCTGACAATTCCGCCCGCGTCCACCCGAAGGTTTGGGAGGCGATGCAGGCCGCCGATGCCCCTGACACACCCTACGACGGCGATGCCTTGAGCGCGCAGCTGGATGATGCCTTTGGTGCGGTGTTCGGGCGCGAGGTTGCCGTGCTGTGGGCGGCAACCGGCACGGCGGCGAACTGCCTTGCGCTCGCAACCATGGTGGAGCCGCATGGCGGCGTGGTGTGCCATCTCGATTCGCATATCGAGGGCGATGAATGCGGCGCGCCGGGGTTCTACCTTCACGGGGCGAAGCTGATGCTGGCGGGCGGGGACCATGCGAAACTGACGGTCGAGAGCGTTGCGGGTGTGCTCGATGCCATTCGCGACGATGTCCACCGGGTGCAGGCGCATGCGATGTCTTTCACGCAGGCGAGCGAGGATGGCTGCGTCTATCGCCCGGAAGAACTGGCGGCGCTGACGGGCCTTGCGCGGAAGCGCGGACTGAAGACGCATATGGATGGCGCGCGGTTCGCCAATGCGACGGCCTTTCTTGGAGTTCCTGCAGCGGAGGCTTGCGGCGACATGGATGCGCTGAGCTTCGGCTTTGTGAAGAACGGCGCGATGAGCACGGAAGCGGTGGTCTTCCTCGATCCGGCGCTGGCAGATGTGGCGCGCTGGCGGCGCAAGCGGGCGGGGCATTTGCAGAGCAAGGGGCGCTTCATGGCGGCGCAATTGCTGGCGATGCTCGATGGCGATTTGTGGCTTGCCAATGCCCGCGCAGCCAACGCTGCCGCTGCCCATATTGCAGATGGTGCGGCCGAGCGCTTACTCCATCCGGTGGAGGCGAACGAGGTGTTCTGCCGCTGCTCACCGCCAGAGCGCGAGGCGCTGCGCGCGCAAGGTTTCGGCTTTTATGACTGGGGGCCGGATGCGGCGCGCTTCGTGGCCGCCTGGGATACGCGCGAAGATCATGCCGTCGCATTGGGCAAGGCGATCGCTGCGCTGTGAGCGGAACTGCTTCCCCACTGCTGAGCCTGCGCGTGATCGTGCCCTTCGTGCTCACCGGCACGATCTGGGGGTCGACCTGGTGGGTGATCACCGGGCAGATCGACGGTGTTCCGGCGGCCTGGGCGGTGTTCTACCGCTTTGCGCTGGCGACGCCGGGCATGTTCCTGCTCGCATGGCTGATGAAGCGCTCTCTGCGGCTCGATGCGCCGGGCCATGTGCTGGCCGCCGCCGTGGGCGTGGCGCAGTTCTGCGGCAATTTCCTGTTCGTCTATCACGCAGAACTGCATCTTACCTCGGGCATTGTCGCGGTGATGTTCGCGCTGCTGATGGTGCCCAATGCCTTCTTTGCGAGGGTATTCATCGGCGAGCGGATGGAGCCGGGTTTCCTGCTCGGCAGCGCGTTGGCGATTGTCGGCGTGGTCTTGCTGTTGCTGCATGAAGCGCAGACTTCGACCATGGGCGGCAGCGTGCCCTTGGGCATCGTCCTGACCGTGGGCGGCATATTGTCCGCCTCCATCGCCAATGTGGTGCAGGCGAATGAAGTCGGTCGGCGCATCGCCATGGTCAGCCTGCTGGCATGGGCGATGCTTTATGGCCTTGCGGCGGACCTTGTGTTCGCACTGGTCACGGTCGGTCCGCCGGTCCTGCCGACAGCACCCGATTTCTGGCTCGGCACCGCCTATCTCGCGATCATCGGTTCGATCGTCACCTTCCCGCTGCATTACAACCTGGTGCGCCAGATCGGCGCGGGGCGCACGGCCTACAATTCGATCATCACCGTGGTGGTGGCGATGCTCCTGTCGACGCTGTTCGAGGACTACCGCTGGACCGCGCTTGCAGCCGGAGGAATGGCGCTGGCGCTGATCGGCATGGTCCTCGCGCTGCGCTCGCGGCGGATCAAGTCGGTGAAGGTCGGGCAAGCCACCCAGCTGCGGCACGAGGTGGATTAGAGGAGCGCGGCCAGCCCCTCGCGATAGGTGGGATAGCGCGGCTGCCAGCCCAGCACGCGCTTCGCCTTGCCATTCGCCACCCGGCGGTTCTCGGCATAGAAGCCCCTCGCCATTTCGGAGAGCCCTGCCTCATCGAGCGATTGCAGCGGCGGCGGCTCCACCCCCATCAGCGCGCAGGCATGTTCGATCAGCCTATTCTGGCTGGTCGGCAGATCGTCAGCGAGGTTGTAGGCCCCGGAAGGCGCATCATGGAGCATCGCCAGCGCCACCCCGCTGGCGATATCCTCCACATGCACGCGGCTGAAGACCTGGCCGGGCAAGTCGATCCGGTGGGCCTTGCCGCTGGCCACACGTTCGAAAGCACTGCGGCCGGGACCATAGATTCCGGGCAAGCGGAACACGCGTGCACCCATGTCCAGCCAGCGCTGATCGGCTTCGGCCCGCGCGGTGCGCCTGCCGGTGCCCGTAGGTGCGCTTTCGTCCACCCAGGCCCCCTTTGTGTCTCCGTAGACCCCCGTTGAGGACAGGTAGAACAGCTGCTTCCCTGCCAGCTGTTCGCCATAGGTATCAAGCACCGGCTCAGCCCCGTCACGCGCTGGCGGAACGGAGGACAGCACATGGCTCGCCCGCCCGATGGCCTCGGCAACGGCGCTTGCCTCCGCGAAATCCAGCGAACCATCGCGCCCCGTGGCCTCCACTGTCCACCCGGCATCTTCCATCCGTGCGGCGATGCGCTTTGCCGTATATCCCAGCCCGAAAATCAAGAGATGTGCCATGCGCCTGATCCTAACGCTTGGAAGCCCCGGCGAAAGCACCTAAATCATGGCCCATGGATATAGCCCGCACCCCTTCGAACCCTGATGGCAACCCCGAAATGGCGGATGCCGCCACCACGCCGCAGGAACCCGTCACCATCCGCCGCGAGGATTACCGGCCCTTCGGCTGGCTGATCCCCGAGATCGCGCTGGACTTCGATCTTGGTGTCACCAGCACGCGCGTTGCTTCGCAGTTGACGGTGCAGCGCAACGCCAAGGCGGATCATGCAGACAGCATCCGCCTCAACGGCGATGGCCTTACCCCGCTCGAAGTGAAGGTTGACGGCGAGGTCACGAACAGCTGGTCGATGGATGGCGATGACCTGATCGTGCCGCTGACGGGTGACAGCCACCTTGTGGAAGTCACCACCGTGATCAACCCCTCGACAAATTCCCAGCTGATGGGGCTCTATGCGTCCGGCGGAATGCTGTGCACCCAGTGCGAGGCAGAGGGCTTTCGCCGCATCACCTTCTTCCCGGACCGGCCCGATGTGCTGTCCACCTACCGGGTCAAGATGACCGGCGAGAAGGCGAAGTTCCCGGTCCTCCTCTCCAACGGCAATTGCGATGCCACGGGCGAGAATGGCGACGGCACCCACTGGGCCGAATGGCACGACCCCTGGCCCAAACCGTCCTATCTCTTCGCGCTGGTGGCAGGCGACCTTGTTGCCAATACCGACAGCTTCACCACGATGAGCGGGCGCGAGGTCACGCTCAACATATACGTCCGCGATGGCGATCTGGAACGTACCGGCCACGCGATGGAAGCGCTGAAGAAGAGCATGAAGTGGGACGAGGAGGTGTTCGGCCGCGAGTATGACCTCGACCTGTTCAACATCGTCGCCGTGTCCGATTTCAACATGGGCGCGATGGAGAACAAGGGCCTCAACATCTTCAACACGAAGTATGTGCTGGCCGATCCCGACACTGCCACCGATGGCGATTTCGACGCGGTGGAAGGCGTGATCGCGCATGAGTACTTCCACAACTGGTCGGGCAACCGCATCACCTGCCGCGACTGGTTCCAGCTGAGCCTCAAGGAAGGCTTCACCGTGCTGCGCGACCAGCTGTTCAGCCAGGACATGGGCAGTGAACCGGTCAAGCGCATCGAGGATGTGCGCGTGCTGCGATCGGTGCAGTTTCCCGAGGATTCCGGACCGCTGGCGCATCCGATCCGGCCAGACAGCTATCGCGAGATTTCGAACTTCTACACCTCCACCGTCTACAACAAGGGTGCCGAAGTCATTCGCATGATGCGCACCATGTGCGGGCCGGAAAAGTTCCGCGAAGGCACAGACCTCTATTTCGACCGCCACGATGGCGAGGCGGCGACCTGCGAGGATTTCGTGCGCTCGATGGAACAAGGCGCAGGGCTGGACCTGTCGCAGTTCCGCTTGTGGTATTCGCAAGCCGGTACTCCCAAGGTCATGGCATCGCTGAGCCATTCGGGCGACACCGCTAGGCTGGAGCTCAGGCAGCAGGTCCCGCCAACACCCGGCCAGGCTGACAAGAAGCCGATGCCGATTCCGCTCAAGGTGGCCCTGTTCGACCGCGATACCGGCCAGCATGGCGGCGAACAGCTGCTGGTACTGGACGAAGCGGAAAAGGCCTTCAGCTTCTCGGGCTTCGCCAAGCCGCCGATCCTCTCGATCAACCGTGGCTTCTCCGCGCCGGTCACTATCGAGCGCGACGTGCCGAGCGAAGACCTCGTCTTCCTCGCGGCGAAGGATGATGATCCCTTCGCCCGCTACGAGGCGATGCAGGAACTGATCGTCACACATCTGAAGGATGCGACAGACGGCAAGCTGGACGATGCGCAGCGCGAGGCGGGCCGCAAGGCCATCGCCGGCGCGCTGGCGGCAGTGCTGGCTGATGATGCCCTCGACGACCTGATGCGCGGCGAATTGCTGATCCTGCCAAGCCAGACTTACTTGGCCGAACAGATGCTGGTCGCCGATCCGGGCCGCATCCATGAGGAACGCCAAGCCCTGCGCGGCTGGCTGGCGAAGGAGCTGGAGGCAGAGTTCGTCACCCTGCATGGCCGCGCTGCTGACGTGCCTTACAGCCTCGATGCAGACGCCCGCGGTGCGCGCAAGGTGAAGACGCAGGCGCTCATCTATCTGGCGGAAGGCAACCCCGCGCTGGCGGCGAAAATGGCGGCGGCGCAATATGATGCGGCAGACAACATGACCGACCGGCAGGGCGCGCTGATGGTGCTGGCGGGGCTGGAAACGCCCGAGCGCACGCACAAGCTTCTCGACTTCTATAATCGCTACAAGGCAAACCCGCTGGTGGTGGACAAGTGGTTCGCGATCCAGGCCCAGTCGCTCCATCCCAACGCCATCGAGCATGTGAAGGCACTGGCCGGACACCCCGACTTCACCATCCGCAACCCCAACCGCGTGCGCTCGCTCTACATGGCTTTTGCCGCCAGCCCGCATGCTTTCCACGCGGCAGACGGTGAGGGTTACCGCATGATCGCGGACCTGATCCTCGATCTGGACCCGATCAACCCGCAGACCGCCGCGCGATTCGTCTCGCCGCTGGGCCGCTGGCGGCGGATCGAGCCCGGACGCGCGGAACTGATGCGCGCCGAGCTGGAGAGGATTGCGGCTGCCGGCAAGCTCTCGCGTGACACGTCAGAGCAGGTCGCGCGCAGCCTTGGCTGATCCTGACGTCTCTCGCGTTGATGTGATTCGCTCAGCTGCGCTGGGCACTGTCGCTCATGGCTTCCTTGGCCGGACGGGCGGGGTGAGCACGGGCGATGTCGCGGGGCTGCAGGTTGGCCTCAATGCAGGCGATGATGATGCGGCGGTAATCGAGAATCGCTCTCGCGCCCTCGCAGCGGCCTGCCCCGGCGCGCAGCTGGTAACGGTGAAGCAGGTGCATTCGCCGGATGCGGTAATCGCCAGTGCCCAGTGGCCAGAGGATTCGCGGCCCGAAGCCGACGCCATCGTCACCGACCGTCCGGGTCTCGCGCTGGCGATTGTCACCGCCGACTGCGCGCCTGTGCTCATGGCTGATCGTGAAGCAGGCGTGATCGGCGCAGCCCATGCCGGATGGCGCGGAGCCTTTGGCGGGGTGCTGGAAAACACCATTGCCGCCATGGAGCAGCTCGGCGCGCAGCGTTCGCAGATCATTGCTGCGATCGGCCCCTGCATCGCGAAGTCAAGCTACGAGGTGGACCAGGGTTTCCGCGACCGCTTCATCGCGCAAGATGCGGGAAACGAAGTGTTTTTCGAGGTGGGCAATCCCAGCCACTGGCAGTTTGACCTTGAGGGTTACGCTGCTGAAAGATTGCGCAAGGCCGGCATCGCAGCTGTCGATTGCCTTGGGCTTGATACCTATGCGGAAGAGGATCGGTTCTACTCGCACCGCCGGTCCGTGCACCGGCTGCAGCCGACTTACGGTCGCCAGTTCTCCATGATCACGCTTTGAGATAGCCCAGCCAGATGGGGGTAAATTGCCCCCCTGTCACCTTATGGCCAAAAGGCGGGTTGGCAGGCGCGATTTGCTCGTCTATCAGCCGCGCCAAGCCGCCGCCTCCGGGGCATTGTTTCGGCGTGCGGCAGGTCATGATTCTTTTCGGGGTAGCCCGTGGGTTCCGGCTCGCGGAAAATCCGGCAGGCAAGGCAAGGTAATGGCAACCACCACTGATACCGCCGACACGGTTGTGGCTGAAGACGGCGTCCGCCGTCGCGACTTCATCGAGATTGCTGCTGTTTCGGCAGCCGGCGTGGGCGGTCTTTTCACCGTGATCCCGCTGGTCAGCCAGATGGCACCGTCCAAGGACGTTCTGGCCGAGAGCACGACCGAGCTGGATATTTCCGCGCTCGAGCCCGGGCAGTCGATCAAGGCAGTGTTCCGCAAGCAGCCGGTGTTCATCCGCAACCTCACCCAGCGCGAGATTGACGAGGCGAATGCCGTGGATGCAGCGACCCTGCGCGATGCCCAGACGCTGGCCGAGCGGACGCTGGAAGGGCACGAGAACATCCTGGTCGTGATGGGCGTCTGCACCCACCTGGGCTGCGTGCCACTGGGCGCTGCTGAGGGTGAGAACAAGGGCGAGTTCGGCGGGTATTTCTGCCCCTGCCACGGTTCGCACTACGATACGGCGGCCCGCATCCGTAAGGGTCCGGCTCCGACCAACCTCGAAGTTCCGGAATATTCCATCACCGACACCACTCTCGTGATCGGCTGAGGCAAGAGGCACAAGAAATGAGTTTTCCCTGGGCCAAGCAGTACGAACCCACCAACCCGGTGGCAAAGTTCTTTGACGAGAAGCTGCCGCTTCCGCGCCTTGTCTACAACGCAGTGGGTGCCGGCTATCCGGTTCCGCGCAACCTTTCCTACATGTGGAACTTCGGCGTTCTCGCCGGCTTCTGCCTGGTGCTGCAGATCGTCACCGGCGTGGTGCTGGCGATGCATTACGCGGCGAATGACGCGGTTGCCTTCAACTCTGTCGAACACATCATGCGCGATGTGAACTGGGGCTGGGCGATGCGCTATGCGCATGCGAACGGTGCCTCGGCCTTCTTCGTGGTGATCTACCTGCATATCTTCCGCGGCTTCTTCTACTCCTCGTACAAGGCCCCGCGCGAAATGATCTGGCTGATCGGCGTGGTTATCTTCCTGCTGATGATGGCCACCGCCTTCATGGGCTACGTGCTTCCTTGGGGCCAGATGAGCTTCTGGGGTGCCAAGGTGATCACCGGCCTGTTCGGCGCGATCCCGCTGGTTGGCGAATCGCTGCAGGTGTGGCTGCTGGGCGGCTATGCGCCCGACAACGCCGCACTGAACCGCTTCTTCAGCCTGCACTTCCTGCTGCCCTTCGTGATCGCGGGCTGCGTGATCCTGCACATCTGGGCGCTGCATATCCCGGGCTCGTCGAACCCCACGGGCGTCGAAGTGAAGAGCGAAAGCGACACGGTGCCGTTCCACCCGTATTACACCGCGAAGGACGGCTTCGGGCTGGGCGTGTTCCTGCTGATCTATTGCGCCTTCGTGTTCTTCATGCCGAACGCGCTGGGCCACCCGGACAACTATATCCCGGCGAACCCGCTTTCGACCCCGGCGCACATCGTTCCCGAATGGTACTTCTGGCCGTTCTACGCGATCCTGCGCGCCTTCACCTTTGACTTCATCCTGCCAGCAAAGCTGTGGGGCGTGCTTGCCATGTTCGCAGCGATCCTGGTGTGGTTCTTCCTGCCCTGGCTGGACAAGTCGCCGGTGCGCAGCGGCAGCTATCGCCCGCTGTTCCGCATCTTCTTCTGGGTGCTGGTGGTCGACATGCTGATCCTGTTCTGGCTCGGCGGCGCCGCTGCTGAAGAACCCTATGTGATGTTCAGCCAGCTGGCGACCGCATATTACTTCCTGCACTTCCTCGTCATCCTTCCGATCATCTCCTCGATCGAGAAGCCCAAGCCCTTGCCGTTCTCTATTACCGAGGCGGTGCTGGGATCTGACGAGAAGTCAGTGCTGAAAAACAAATCCGAGCCGACGGCTTGAGCGCGCAGGCTTAGGGGAAAGATACGATGATCCGCCTTGTTGGAATTCTGGTCGGCATTGGCTTCACCTTCGTGGTGCTGCTCGCTTTCGTCACCGGCGCTTACACCGCCGCAACCGAGGGCCTAGGCGAAGAAACCGCAGAAAAAGCCTTCCACCTCGAAGCGCACGGCCCTGCCGGAGGCTTTGCCCATGATGGCCTGACGCCGGAATGGGACCTGGCCCAGCTGCAGCGCGGCTATCAGGTCTATAAGGAAGTGTGCAGCGCCTGCCACAGCCTCGAGTTCGTTGCGTTCCGCAACCTCGAAGATCTCGGCTATTCCGAAGACGAAGTGAAGGCCGAAGCTGCCGCATGGGTGGTGCCGGACATCAATCCCGACACGGGCGAGAATTCGACGCGTCCGGGCACGCCGACCGATTACTTCCCGTCGCCCTATGCCAACGACGTGGCAGCGGCTGCGGCCAACAACAACGCCATCCCGCCGGATCTCTCCCTGATCACCAAGGCGCGCCACCACGGCCCCGAATATGTCTATTCGCTGCTGACCGGTTATCAGGAGCCTTCGGCTGAACTGGCCGCACGCTTCCCCGATTCCGTCCCGGGTCCGGGCCTCTACCACAACCCGTATTTTGCCAACCTCAACCTGGCGATGGCTCCGCCGCTGACCACGGACGGCCAGGTGACCTATGCCGATGGCACCGAAGCGACGGTGTCCCAGATGTCCCAGGACGTTGCGGCCTTCCTCACATGGGCAGCCGAGCCGAGCCTGGTTGACCGGGTGAAGCTGGGCTGGATCGTGATGGGCTTCCTGCTCTTCGTCACCGTGCTCGCATGGCTGGCCAAGAAGTCGGTCTGGTCCACGCTCAAGACGCGCAAGGACTAAGCGCACATTGCAGGGCCAGCGAGCATCGGTGCCGGTCACTTGACCCGCGACGAGCTCAAGGCCCTGATCCGCACGGTTCCGGATTTCCCGGCACCCGGCATCCAGTTCCGCGACATCACCACGCTCATCGCCGATGGGCGTGGTCTTGCCGCGTCTATCGATCATATGGCCCAAATGGCTCCGCCCGATGTGGCTGCCGTTGCCGGGATAGAGGCGCGCGGCTTCATCTTCGGCACGGCGCTTGCCACAAGGCTCGGCCTCGGCTTCGTGCCGGTGCGCAAGGCGGGCAAGCTGCCGGTCGAAACCATCGCCATGGACTATGCGCTGGAATATGCCGAAGCGCGGATCGAGATCGACCCGACACTGGTAAGCGCAGGCGAGCGCGTGCTGCTGGTCGATGACCTGGTCGCAACCGGTGGCACTGCGCTCGCTGCAGCGCAATTGCTGCGGCAGGCAGGGGCGGTTTGCGATCATGCGCTGTTCCTGGTCGACCTGCCGGAGCTGGGCGGCGCGGATCGCCTGCGCGATGCCGGGATAACGACTGCCTCACTGATGGAATTCGCCGGTCACTGATCCTGCGCGCACCCGAATACAGCCACGGTCAAATGGCCGGGGTGGGAAATTAATGCGCTTTGGGGCATTTAATGGGTTCAGGGCAAATCAGGGGCACATCGCAACACGCCCACTCTTGGGAGCTTCATGGAACATCAGGCCTTTGTAATCGCCCTCGTGGGCATACTGGGTATCGGCGCGCAGTGGATTGCGTGGCGCACCGGCTGGCCTGCGATCGTGCTGATGCTCGCTGCCGGTTTCATTGCCGGACCCGTGCTTGGCGTGCTTGATCCCGAGGCGGCTTTTGGCGACATGCTGGTGCCGATGATCTCGATCGGCGTTGCGCTGATCCTCTTCGAAGGCGGCTTGAGCCTCGACTTCCGCGAATTGCGCAAGTTCGGCGGCGGCGTGTGGCGGCTGGTGTTCCTCGGCGTGCCGCTCGGCTGGCTGTTCGGGTCGCTGGCGGGATACCATATCGCGGGGCTTGTCTGGCCCGTCGCGATCCTGTTTGCCGGTATCCTTGTGGTGACCGGCCCCACGGTGGTGATGCCCTTGTTGCGCCAGTCCACCGTGCAGCAGAGGCCCGCCGCCCTGCTCAAATGGGAAGCCATCGTCAACGATCCGCTTGGCGCGCTATGCGCCGTGATCGCCTATGAATATTTCCGTTATGCCGGCGAAGGCGGCACCATGGTTGAGGTGGTTCCGCCGTTGATCATCGCTGCGGTTGTCTCCGGAGTGATCGGCTATGCCGCCGCAAAGCTGGTTGCATGGTCCTTCCCGCGCGGTTTCGTTCCCGAATACCTCAAGGTGCCGGTGCTGCTGGTGCTGGTGGTCGGCACCTTCGTGCTGTGCAACTCGATCGAACATGAGGCCGGGCTGATCGCGGTGACGGTGATGGGCATTGCGCTGGCCAATATGGATGTTGCCAGCATGCGCAGCATCCACCCGTTCAAGCAGAACATCGCCGTGCTGCTGGTCTCGGGCATCTTCATCCTGCTGTCGGCCAGCCTCGATTTCGCGGAGCTGCGCCAGTTCGAATGGCGCCTAGGCCTGTTCCTGCTTGCGCTGCTGTTCGTCGTCCGACCGGCAACGGTGCTGATCAGCCTGCTGTTCAGTTCCGTTCCATGGAACGAGCGGCTGTTCCTTGCCTGGATCGCGCCGCGCGGCATCGTGCTGGTAGCGATCAGCGGCCTGTTCGCCCTGCGCATGTCGGACCTCGGCTATGCCGATGGCAGCATATTGATCGGCCTCAGTTTCGGCGTGGTGGTTGCCACCATCGTCGCGCATGGCTTTACCATCAACATCGTCGCCAAATGGCTGAAGGTGAAGGGAGCCAGCAGGCCCGGGCTGATCATCGCAGGCGCAACCCCCTGGACCATCGCGCTCGCCAAGCAGATGCACGAATTGCAGACGCCGGTGATGATCGTGGATGCCAATTGGCAGAGGCTCAAGCCTGCCCGCGCCGCCGGGATTCCGACCTATCACGGCGAAATCCTGCACGAAGCGACAGAGCACAATCTTGACCTCGCACCCTACCAGGCGCTGATCGCGGCAACTGACAACGAGGCATACAACACGCTCGTCTGTTCCGAGTTCGCGCCAGAAATCGGCACCGACATGGTCTATCAGCTGGGCAACGGACCGAATGAGGGTGGTGAGGATCACCGGCGCCTGCCGCCCAGCCTGCAAGGCCGTGCGCTGTTCAAATCCGGCTTCAACATCGCCGACGTGCAGGAGCGGCTCGAAGCAGGATGGGTGTTCCGCAAGACGAAACTGTCCGACCAGTTCGATATCGAGGATGCGCGCGAAGTGCTGCCCGAAGCGGCGAACATGTTGTTGCTGCTGCGCCCCGACGGGAAAATGCGCTTCTTCACCCATGCATCGGCGCCCGAACCGCAAGCGGGCGACACGATCATCAGCTACTCGCCTCCGGGGCGCAAATCACGCGAAGGCAAGCCGGAGAAAGGCGAGGCCGCAGCAGGAAAGCCCAAGCCGAAGCCGGCCTGACAAGGAGCCAAGAGGAGAGGGCGAGGCCGCCCTGAAACGGACCATGAGAAAACAGCTCATCACGATCACCATTGCCAGTCTTGCCGCCGTGGGGCTGTCTGCGTGCGAGTTCCGTCGCGACGGGGCGGAAGAGCCCGGGCCGGAGCCGACAGAAACAGCTCCCGCGCCTGTCAGCACCCCAAGCCAGGAACCGGAGCCTGAAGCAAGCGAGACACCGGCGACATCGATCATGCGCGAGGATATCCGTCCGCAAGTGGTTGCCGAAGAGCCTGCGGAACCTTTCGCGATCACCGTGCCCTTTGCCGATGGCGGCAATGACATAGGCGCCGAGGCGCAGCGCGCCTTGCTTGAAGTGTTGCAGAGCGATGCGCTGGACGAAGGCTGGCCGCTGGTGCTGCGCGGCCATACCGATTCCTCTGGTAACGACAGCGCCAATCTGCGCGCTTCGCGTGCACGGGCAGAAGCGGTGGCCGCATGGCTGGTGGAACGCGGCGTGGATGATGATCGGATCACGGTGATCGGCTTCGGGGAGCAGAACCCGATAGCGCCAAACGCCTTGCCTGACGGTACGCCGAACGAAGCAGGCCGCGCCCGCAACCGCCGCGTGGAAATCGACATAGCTCCACCGGCACCCGTCACCACACCCGCCGTTGAAGTGGAAGATAACGACGACGCTTGACGAAAGCCCCAATTGGGTGGCAAGCGCCAATCCCCAAAGCGGGCGGGTATAGCTTAGTGGTAAAGCCCTAGCCTTCCAAGCTAGTTATGCGGGTTCGATTCCCGCTACCCGCTCCATTTCTCCCCGATCCCGCAGCTTAAGGTGCTGACACCGGCACGCTCTTGCCGTTACAAGCGCCGCAAGAGGATCGAGAGGAGAATTGCCCTATGTTGCTGGTGACAGGTGCCAACGGCCAACTGGCCGGATGGGTCATCGCCAATCTGCTGGAAATGACCGACGCGTCGAACATCGCCGTGTGTTCGCGCGATGCCGGCTCGGACAGGGCGAAGGAACTCGCCGCCAAGGGCGTGAGCGTGCGCGAAGGCGATTTCGACCGGCCGGAAACGCTGGCCGCCGCCATGGAGGGCGTGGAAAAGGTGCTGGTCATCCCCACCTATGCGCCCAATTCGGTGCGGCTGCAGCAGAACCTCAACGCGCTCGAAGCGGCGAAGGCGGCAGGCGTGAAGCACATCGTCTATCCCAGCTTCCTGGGGGCGGGGCCGGATGCCATGGCAGAACACAGCCAGCTGGTGCATTACCCCACCGAACAGGCGATCCAGGCCTCGGGCCTGACCGTAGGGCGGGACTTCTTTCTGGCCTACAGCCCCGAACGGGAGGATCCCGGAAACATCGACTACTCGGCGAGCAAGATTCCGAAAGTCGTTGGTGGCTACGATGATGCCAGCCTGGCCGTCGCTGACGCGTTGTACTCGGCCGCTGTGGTCGAGACCGTGC
>JAUIJI010000080.1 GCA_030431435.1 Alphaproteobacteria bacterium
CTTCATGGAAGACGGGATCGAGACCGGAAACAGCTTCATCCGCAACCTCGCCATCCAGACCAAGTGCCACCCAACGCTCGACTGCGTGCCAACCAACCTCGCCGCCAATGGGGAGATCGACAATCCGTTCGAGGATATGGCCGCATACAGGCAGGCCAGCTTTCACGGTGGCAACACCCTGCTGCCTTCGGACAACACGGTGGCATCGTTCTGGATCACCAACCCGGACAACAGCTACATCGACAATGTCGCAGCCGGTTCCGATCAGGTTGGTTTCTGGCTATCCATACCCCAGCATCCCAATGGTGCCTTCCTGGGCACGGAAATCTCCGCCAACACCTGGCCACGCCGCACGCCCTTGCGGGAGTTTCGCGGCAATGTGGCGCATTCCAACTTTGACGGGTTCCTGATCGACCGGCACATTGATGAAGACAACACCTTCGGGCTGGCCTCGCTGCCGCTGATACCCCTGGAAGATCCCACCGATCTCGAGAGCGATGTGGCGGAGACGCATTTCGAGGACCTGACCGCCTACAAGAACCGCAATGGGGGCCTGTGGGGCCGCGGCGATCTTTACGTCTACAGCAACCTCAAACTGGCGGACAACGCCATCGGCATGACGCAGGCCGCAGGGGACATTGGCAGCCTGCCGTTCAGTTCGCGGCTCGAGAACGGGCTGGTCGTGGGCGAGAGCGACAATATCGGCAATCCGGAAACGCCGGAGGAGATCGCCTATGGCCGCAGCCTGCCGAAGCCTTCCATTCCTGACTTCCCGATCCGTGGCTACGAATATTACGACTATCGCGACGACGTGGTGGATACGACTTTCGTGAATTTCCAGGACAACGAGCAGCGCAAAACCGGTGCGCTTTCCTTCCTGATGTTCACCAGCGCGGGGCTCAGCACCGGTAGCACCATCAGCGGCGCGGAATTTATCAACGCCAAGCCGGTCTATTTCGCGACCTATGATGAGCGGTTCGATAACGACAACCGTGGCGGCAATACCTACCGGACCCTGTCGTTCCATGACCTGGACGGATCAGTCACAGGCATAGCCGATTCCCACGTCTTGCTCCACGATGGAGAGAATGACAGCGTCGCCACTGACGACGGTTGTGAAGTGCATCCCAGCTGGAACGCTGCGGTGTGCAAGGGGGATATCGGTCGTCTCAATCTGTCGGACGCCAGGGGAGAATTCCCCGCCGCAGTCGATCTGGAATCGCGGACCGCCCGCTTCGCCCTGATCGCGTCGATCGGCGCGAATGCGCCGGATACGCCGCTTGTGCGGGCGCAACGTGCCGCGCTGTTTTCCCGCCGCGCGCCGGAGGCCCCCATTGCGCTCATCCGCAATGGCAAGGAATTCAAGATCAGCGGTGACATGAGCACCGTGCGTGCTGGCACCGAAATCGAGGTGAAGACCGAGAGGTCGCAAGTCACGCTCAGCCTGGCCGAAATGGACGAAGGGTCCTGGGTGATGTTTGAACTGCCGGGGTTCACCAACGCAGCAAACGGAACGCAGCAGGACAGCATGGACGCATTGCGGGCTGCGAAAGAGACATCCTATGTCAGGGACGGGGATTCCCTCTGGGTCAAACTGGTGGCCAAGGCTCCGGTCATGCCGGTTATCCGTCCAACCGATCTGCAAGCCAGCATCACGGTCAGCAGATAAGTTCCGCTTTTCGACCTCGCCAAACGCCGAGCGGGGTGGATGGCGGTGCTATCGGTCTGGCAGCAATCCCCTCCTTGTTCATCCTCGGCATGTTGGTTCGGACAGCCCGCTTCGGCAAAGTAAACGCTCCATCAAGGAACTTGCGATAGGTTCGCCTCTTTTCGGTTGATGCGTTGATCTTCAACAGCCCTGGATCACGCGATTGACTGTCGTTCTTGAGTGACAACGAACTGCCCGGCGGATGATTTCTTCGATCAAACACAAGCACTTTCTTGCCGTATGCAAGGTCCTGCTGATCGGGCTCTACCTGCTTTGCGACATGCAGAGCTGGCTCGACCGGGTTGAAGCGCTTTCGTCAAACCCGCCGATGCTGCTGGTCTTCTTCGCGCTCTACACCGCATCGGTCGCCGCGCTGGTCGCCGCAGCCTTCATCCCCAGCGCACTGGTTCGCCTGCCGCTGGCGCTGGCCTTTGCCGCCGGATCAATGGTCCTCCACACTTATGAATGGACCACCGCCACGCCGTTTACCTACAACAGTTTCGAGACGATGCTATCCTCGACAGGCGATGCCGGTGATGCGGCTGCCCAGTATGCGCAATCCATGATCAGGGCGGGGGCAACGGCATTGCTGCTGCTCGTCGCGCTGGCCTTGCCGGTGCGCCACGTCCGCTTGCCGTTCCGCCTTCACTTGCTGGTGCCGACAGCGGTCATCTCCGGCCTCACGCTGCTGATCTTCTTGCGTGGCGGCGAAGGGACGCGCGGCCTGCCTGCGGCGCTGACCCCCGTCGCCTACACCGCGATCAAGGCGGGCCTCTACCTGACTAGCCAGGAGGGAGAGCGTCGGCCTGTATCCTTCGCGCATGAGGCGGGCACGCCCGGGCACGATATCGTCCTGATCGTCGACGAGAGCATTTCCGGCCATTATCTCGACATCAACGATCCGCAGGGCGTCTATTCCGCGCTGGCAAACGATTGGCCAGGCCTTGCCGTGGCGAATTTCGGGATTGCCTCGGCCGTCACCAATTGCAGCGCCGGCAGCAACAGGACGCTGCGCTTTGGCGGCACGCGCGACAATTTCATCCATGTCAGTGCAGTCTATCCTTCGGTCTGGGCCTATGCGCGAAATGCGGGAATGCGGTCTGTCTATATCGACGGGCAGCGCGACGATGGCGAATTGCACAACCTCAAATCCGCCGAGGAACGCGCCGAGATCGACGACTTCATCCAGCTGGGCCGGGATGTGCCGGTCGTCGAGCGGGACCACCGGATAGCCGATATCCTGTCCGGACACCTCGACAATGACATTGCCGAGTTCATCTACGTGAACAAGGTTGGCGCCCATTTCCCGGTTGCCGACAAGTTCCCTGATTCCGCGACCCGCTATTGGCCGACACTAGAGCGCGGCAGGATGACCGACATTACCGACATGGGCTCGGTCAACAGCGATCTCAGCGGAACGCTGGACGAGTGGCAATTGTACCGCAACGCCTATCGCAACACGCTGCTGTGGAATGTCGGCGGCTTCTTCGACCGGCTTCTGCCCACTGTCGATCCGGCGAAGGCCGTGATCATCTACACGGCGGACCACGGACAGGACCTGCACGAGCGCGGGCATCCCGGCAAAGGGACGCACTGCTCCAGCGAACCATTCCCGGAAGAAGGCGCGGTGCCGCTCGTCGTGATCGACGATGCGGAGGAGCCGCGTCTCGATCTCGAAGGGTCACTGGCGGCGAACCACGACGGGCTCAGCCATTTCAGGATCTTCCCGACCATCCTCAAGCTCATGGGGTATGGCGAGCGGGAATTTGCGGAGATTTACGGGCCGACGATGGACCAGCCCGGCCCTGAACAGCTGGCCTTCACCACCACTTATTTCAACCGGCTCGGTAGGGAGCTGACGTGGATCGATATCGATCCCGCAGAGCTCTCTTCTCCACCGGCAACGGACCACGACAACAGGCTGGCCGCCGGAGGCCCCCAATAGTCCGAGCCCGTCCGTGGTCTTCCATTCCCGACGTTCTTTCAGTGACCTCAAGGCAGCTTCTGCGGATGCCACTTCGCATCTCACCAGGTGCAAAAGAATGAGATTGGATCGGGCCCCTTCGCGCCACCGAAATTCATCGGCTTTCGCTTTGCCGTGATAGCCCAGCCCGGCACAATCCAGTTCTGTCTAAATGCGCCGCTCCCGAACCTGCTTGGCAAGGAATCGCGGAACGCCGCCCTGTTGGAGGACCCGCACTTCTTCCAGCGTGTGAATGTCCGCCACTCCTTTGATCGTCGCGGAAGCTGGAGAAGACAGCACGATTTCCAGTTCCGAACGAATGCCGATTTGCTCAAGGCCGTTGATTGAAATCGAATCGCCAGCCCTTGGCCTGGCATCGCAATCCGCATCCAGCACGATGGGCAGGACACCCATGGCAACAAGGTTGCTGCGGTGGATGCGCTCGAAGCTGTGCGCGATCACTGCCCTTACGCCAAGCAGCGCGGTTCCCTTTGCTGCCCAGTCGCGCGCCGAACCGCAACCATACGCCTCGCCCGCCCAGATGACGACCGGCCTTCCTGCCGCAGCGAAAGTCAATGCAGCGTCGTAAATGCTTGTCTCGCGGCCAGCCACATCGCGTGTACGGTTGCCCTCACCTGCGACCAGGGCGTTGCGCAGGCGGGCGTTGTCGAAGGTTCCGCGCAGCATGACTTCGTGATTGCCGCGAAAATCGCCGTAACTGCCGAAACCGGTTCCCCGCCAGCCGTGCTCCACAAGCCAGCTTGCCGCCGGACAATCGGGAGAAAGCCTGCCAATCGGGGAGATATGATCGGTCGTAACCCCGTCGCCGAGCACCAGCAGCGGTGCAGCATCGCGGATCGGACGGAATTCCTGCGCAGCGTGATCTTCGAAGAACGGCGGCGCACGCAAGATAAGCGAGTCTTCAGACCACGGAAAGAAGTCGCCAGCAGGAGCTGGTAACGCCTCCCACTGCGGCGCGAGATATGCTGCCCCAGGGGATGGGTCATGGCCACCCAGTGCAGCCAACAGCGCCTCGGCAGACCCCGCTTCTGGCCATAGGTCGCGCAGGTGGACCGGGCATCCCGTCAGGTCATTTCCGAGCGGCGCGGTCGTCAGGTCATACGCCAGTGTGCCGGCCAGTGCAGCAGCCACCACAAGCGGCGGCGAAGCAAGATAGTTTGCGCGCACATGGGGATGGATGCGGTTAGGGAAATTGCGGTTTCCGGAAAGCACCGAGGTGCCGATCATGTCCGGGCTCGCATCGATCATTGATTGCGCTTCAGGGAGCAGTTCGCCCGAATTGCCGACGCAGGTGGTGCAACCGTAGCCCACCAGCGCAAAGCCCAGGGCTTCCAGCTCTTCCAGCAACCCTGCACGGTGCAACAACTCTGCCATGCTGCGCGAGCCGGGAGCAAGGCTGGCCTTCACCCAGCCGGGAAGCTCCAGCCCCAGCTCTCTCGCCCGCTTCGCCACCATGCCAGCCTGCAGCATCAGCACCGGATTGGCGGTGTTGGTGCAGCTCGTGATCGCGGCGATGAAAACCGTTCCGTCAGTACTACTGCCCGATTGTGGCAGGCTGGCAGGAACTTCGCCAAGCGGGTGGATATCCTGTGGTCTTGCAGGACCGGCCATCACCGGTTGCACGCTCGCCAGATCGAACGCAAGGCAGCTGCTGTACCGGCGCGTCGATCCATCGGCCCACAGTCCCGATTGCCTTGCATAGGTTTCGTAAAGCGTCAGTTCGGCGGCGCTGCGCCCGACTGACCGAAGGTAGCGCAGCGTTTCTTCATCGACCGCGAACAGTCCGGCCGTCGCCCCGTATTCGGGACACATGTTGGCGATGGCGGCGCGGTCGGGAAGGCTGAGGCTTGCGGCGCCCTCACCGGTGAATTCCAGAATCCGGGCTACCACGCCGGCATCACGAAGGAATGCGGTGAGCGACAAGGCGGCATCGGTCGCGGTAACTCCGGGGGCAAGTCTGCCGGTAAGGCGCACCTCAATCACTTCTGGCAAAGGTATTTGCGCTATTTGGCCAAGCGCCGCCATCTCCGCATCCAGCCCGCCCACGCCCCAGCCAAGAATGCCGAGCGCATTGATCATGGTGGTGTGGCTATCGGTGCCGATCACGACTTCGGGCACGACCAGCCCGCCACGCTCCGTATCTTCACAGGCAATGGCAGAGAGCCGCTCGAGATTTACCTGGTGGCAGATTCCATTGGCTGGTGGCACGACATTAAGGCGTTTGAAGGCCTGTTCTGCCCACTTGAAGAAGCTGTAGCGTTCTGCATTGCGTTTGAACTCCAGCGTGAGGTTCTGCGCAGCAGCATCGGACGTCCCGCTGACATCGACCTTCAGCGAATGGTCTATGACAAGATCCACAGGCACCCGCGATTCCACAGGCCCGCCAGCCAGATCACGCAGCGCGGCAAGGTCAACCAGAGCGGCCACTCCGGCCGTATCCTGCATCAGGATCCGGGTCGGCGCGAAAGGCACCAACCGCTGTACGCCAGCGCCTTCGAGCCAGTCGGCGAACCCGCCGGCAAGCCCTATCGGGGCATCATGGGCCAAGGCATTTTCCAGCAACAGTCGTAGCGAACGTGGCAGTGGCGCCAACCGTGCCTGCATATCGGCATCAAGCCGATCCCAACTTGTCGGAATTCTCGCCGTCACTGCGTGGACCGGTCAGCTTGCGAGCTTGCGGCGCATCGCCATCAGGCTACCGCCCTGCTTTACCTTGCCCGGGAGCGGATGGCCGATAATGTCCTCGGCGAGCCGCGCGCATTCGAGGAGCTTTTCGAGGTCGACGCCGGTTTCGATGCCCATTTCCTCGCACATCAGCACGAAATCCTCGGTGCAGATATTCCCGGCTGCCCCATTGTGGGCGGCGAAAGGGCAACCTCCCAAACCACCAACTGCCGCATCGAAATGGCGTACGCCCATCTGCAAGCCGGCATAGGCATTGGCGAGGCCGAGGCCGCGGGTGTCATGCAGGTGCAGCGACAGTTCGAGATCGGGATAGGCATCGCGCACCATGCCGACGACACGCTGGATGCTGGCAGGAGAAGCCCACGCCATGGTGTCTCCCAACCCGACCAGTTCCAGTCGCTCGCCTTCCGCCTCGGCAATCGCCAGCAGTTCGCCCACCAGGTCCACAACGCGGGAAGGCGCAGCATCGCCTTCGAAGTTGCAACCGAAGGCCGCAGTCACAAACCCGGTGCGCACGGGAATGCCGTGGTCCCGATACATGCGCACAAGCTCGGGCTGCGCCGCCAGTTGTTGCTCACGCGTGCGGTTCTGGTTCTTCATCAGGAACGCATCGGAGGCATAGAGCGTGAGCTTGCCCTGCAAATCAAGCCGCTGCGTGGCAATCGCCCGTTCCAATCCCTTCCGGTTCAGCCACAATCCCGCATAGGCAATCCCCGGCGCTGGCGTGAAGCCAGCCACCACCGCTTCCGCGTCCGCCATGCCGGGTACGAGCTTCGGGTGAACGAAGGAGACGATCTGGATATGCTCCAGCCCGGTTTGCGACAGCGCATCGATCAGTTCGATCTTGCGCGCAGTGGGAACCCCGGCACCTTCGATCTGGAAGCCTTCGCGCGGGCCCTCTTCCTTGATAAATACGCGTTGGGGAATATCGCTCATTGTCAGAAGCTTTCCGGAACAATTACATTGACAGCCATCATATACGTTCTGTTATGAAGAACATCGGTCTGGCAGATGAAAGGGGATAGAGAGTGACGAACTCGAAGGGCGGTGTTGCTGCGGTTGATCGGGCGTTCGCCATCATCGCCGCATTCACACACAAGAAACCGGTGCTCTCGCTTGCCGAAATCTCCCGCAATACCGGGCTTTACAAGAGCACGATCCTGCGCCTGCTGGGTTCGCTGGAGAAGGGCCTGTTCGTCGTCCAGCGGGCGGACGGAAACTACCAGCTTGGCCCTGCCGTTCTGGAATTGTCGAGCATTTACCAGGACTCTTTCGACCTCAGGCAGTTCGTCCAGCCCACGCTGGAGCGGCTGGTGGAAGCCACTGGTGAAGGGGCCAGTTTCTTCATCCGCGTTGGTGATGAACAAATGTGCCTTTTCCGCGTCGACGGAAACCAGACCATCCGAGATTACACAATCCGGCTTGGCGACCGCCGACCGATCAACAAGGGCGCGTCCTCGCAAGCCTTCCGCGCATTCGAAAGCGTCGAGGGGCCTTATACGGCGGCGGATCTGGCGTTCACCTCCTTCGGAACGGTAACACCGGAGATGGCGGCGCTGGCAGCACCTGTCTTCGGCCAGGGGAATGAACTTGTCGGCGTGGTCACCCTGTCCGGTCCGATTTCGCGCATTGACGAGCAGCGTTGCGAAACGCTGATCCCCATGCTGGTTGAACAAACGGTTACCCTTTCGCGCATGCTGGGCGCGCAATCGGGGCTGTTTCCGGGGACCTGAGCTGCACATCAGATCGCGCCTGCCTCGCGTAAGCGCGTCAGCTCTGCTGCATCCAGGCCAAGTGTTTCGAAAACTGCGGTGTTGTGTTCACCCAATTCAGGTGGCGGGTAGCTGGCGGTCGGCTGGCTGTCTCCCAGCCTGAAGCCACTGCGCGCTACGCGAATATTGCCGATCTGCTGGATCAGCCCGCGTTGTACCACCTGCGGGTGCGACAGTACCTGCGGCACGGTGAGGATGCGCCCGGCAGGCACGTTGGCCCGGTTGAGATCAGCCTCCCATTCGGCGGCGCTGCGGGTGGCGAACACCGCCTCAAGCTCGGCATTCAGCTCCGCCCGGTGGCGCTTGCGCGCTTCGCGTTCGGCAAAACGCGGATCGTCAAGCAGGCACTCAACATCCAACACCCGGCAAAGCGCCACAAACTGTTCCTGCTTGTTGGCAGCGACATTGATCTGCCCGTCCGACGCGGTGAACGCGCCCGAAGGTGCGGCGGTCATGTTCTGGTTTCCGATGGGCTGCGCTTCCACACCCGCGATCAGGAAGTTGGACACCGCCCAGCCCATGGCGGAAATCGTCGCATCGAGCATGGAGACATCGATGAAAGCGCCCTCGCCTGTCTGCTCCCGCGCGAAAAGCGCGCTGCTGATGGCAAAGGCCGCAAGCAGTCCGCCGAGCGTATCGCACAAGGGATAGCCTACCCGCAGCGGGGCGCTCTCGGCATCGCCGGTTATGCTCATCACCCCGGAATAGCCCTGGATGATCTGATCATAGGCGGGATTGCCGCTGAGCGGTCCTTCCTGCCCGAAGCCGGAGACGGCGCAATAGACGAGGCGTGGATTGTCCGCCTTGATGGCCTCGTAGTCGAGGCCAAGGCGCTCCATCACCCCGGGGCGAAAATTCTCGATCAGTACGTCAGCGCTGGCCACCAGCTTGCGAAAAAGCGCGCGCCCTTCCTCGTTCTTGAGGTCGATGGTGACGGATTTCTTGCCCGCATTCTGTGCGAGGAAGGAGGTTCCCATCAGCTGTTCGTTGAGCGCGGGATCGGCCCCCAGACGGCGCGCCAGATCGCCGCCATCGGGGCGTTCCACCTTGATGACTTCTGCCCCCAGCAAGGCCAGCTGGAACGCGGCATAAGGCCCTGACAGGATATTGGTGAGATCAAGAACTCTCACCCCCTCCAGCTGCCGTGCAGGTGGAAGCGCTGCACTCATACCGGAACCGCCTCGACATCGTAGCGGTAGAGCCAGTCATAACGTTCGCGAATGGGGTCGCGGCTCCACTCGCTCTCCATATATTCCACTGCGCCTTCTTCGGTGGCGAGGGCGGATTCGTGGAAGCGGGCGGTGTTTTCCTTCGCCCCGCGGACCATACGGCTGGTGCGTTCGACACGCGCCTCTTCATACTTCTTCAGCGCTTCAACCGGATCAGCATATTTGTCGAGACAGCGGCCAAGCACCACGCCGTCCTCGATCGACATCACCGCGCCCTGCGCCAGGAACGGCAGCGTTGCGTGGCTGGCATCGCCCAGCAGGCTGGCGCGGCCCTTGCTCCAGATCTGGCGCGGCTTGCGCTCCATGAAGGCCCATTTCAGCACCTTGGGCGCCGCCTGGATCAGCGTCTGAACATCCTCGTGCCATCCGGCGAAGTCGCGCGCGCATTCTTCCTTGGAGCCCTCCGCGTACCAGGATTCCACCTGCCAGTCGTCGCGCTCGATAGTGCCGATCATGTTCATCAGCTTGCCACCGCGCAGCGGGTAGTTGACGAGGTGCCCCCCCGGCCCGATCCACGTCCAGCCAACCATTTCGCGGAAACGTTCAGGCAGGTTTTCCATCGGGATCACCGCGCGCCAGGCGATCATACCGGTGAATTCGGTATGGTCGTCGCCGAACAGGCTTTTGCGGACGGTGGATTTCACTCCGTCTGCACCGATCAGGACGTCACTTTCAACGCGGCTGCCATCCTTCAGGATCAGCACTGCCTTGTCATCGTCTGCCTCGGCTCCAACGACCTCGCTGCCAAGCTTGATGGCTTCCGGCGCGAGAGCCTTCACCGCGTCCACCAGCGTGCCAAGCAGGTCCGGCCGATAGACCGTAAGATAGGGATAACCGTACTTCTCGATCGCTTCCGGCCCGAGGTCGAACATCGGCCAGGCCCGGCCCGTGTTCCACAAGCGGAATTCCTTGCGCTTGGGTGCACAGGACAGGTTCTTCAGCGTGGTGAACACGCCAAGTGCATCCAGCGCGCGCGAGCCATTGGGGCTGATCTGCACACCCGCCCCGACCTCGCCCAGCTCGGGCGCCTGCTCGTAAACGGTGACGGGATAGCCGCGTTGCAGCATGGACAGCGCCGCTGCCATGCCGCCAATGCCGCCGCCTGCGATTGTTACACTAGGCTTGTCGCCCATATTTTTTCTCCAATAATGCGCCGGTCGCAATCGTCGGCGGCTTGGTTTTCAGGCGGACGGACACGCATCGGTGCGGTACCAGTCGAGTTTTTCCAGAAGCGTGCGGTCGGACACCTTGAGCAGCAGGGTGCCCTGATCCCCGGCGCGCAGCGCATATTCGCGCCACGCAGGCATCGCGATCGTGTCGCCAAATTCGAAGGCAAGGCGGTCACCGCCAACGATTGCTTCGCCACTGCCGCTGATCACGGCGAAAATGGCGTTGGCCGTTTCGCGCGGAGGTGAAATCTCGCAGCCGGGCGGCAACTCGATCACGTCGAGCGCCAGCGTGGCGAGGCTGGCCGGGCCGAGCGTAACTTGCCGGACGCCCTTTGCATCAGGCGTGGCAGCAGCCAGTTGCGTCGCGATATCCTCGCGGCGAAAGGCAATGGGTGCTTCGTCCAGCATTTCGACAGAGTCTTCGCGCCCTTCTGGGTGCGGCTGGTAGAACATCGGTTCCAGCAGATGCACCAGCGGGACGTCGAGGAAGTCCATCCAGTAGCAGTCTTCCTGGCCTCGGTTTTCATGCGAGTGCCAACACCAGTTGGGCGTCAGCAGGATATCGCCCGGGCGCATCTCTACCTGCTTGCCGTCGACCACCGTATAGGTTCCGCGCCCCTCGAGGATCAGCCGCAGTGCGTTTGGTGTGTGCCGGTGGGCGCGGGCAAACTCGCCCGGCTTCACCATCTGGTACGCAGCCACGATGGTGCGCACGGTTGAATAGACATTGCCTTCAACCGGATTGAACATGGTGAGATTGCGGCGCTCGGCCAGTTCCGTGTCGACCAGTTCGCCAGCGCGATCGAGGATCGGCTTCACATCCCCATAATGCCAGACATGCGGCAGGAAGTTGTCGCGCGGCTCGGGCCACAGCGCAGGGAACCGGCGATGCCAGCCCCCCTCCATGTTGAGGTTGGCGAAGGAAGCATACAGCTCCTCCAGCGCAGGCGAGAAGGCGCTCATCGGTCAGTCAGTTCCTGCTTCACGATCGGCGGGACATAGGCATCCTCGAATACCTCGGTGGCGCCGCGATTTCCCTGGATCACCCGCAGGTTCATTTCGCCCACCTGGTCAATCACGATGCGGATGGTGTCCCCGTCAGTCACAGGGCCTACGCCTTCTGGGGTGCCAGTTGCGATGATGTCACCGGGATAGAGGGTCATCACGGCAGAGGCCGTTGCGACCATGCCGGGAATATCGAGGACGAGATCACGCGTGTTTGCGGCCTGGCGCAATTCGCCATTGACCCACAGCTTCATCGAAAGCTGGTCTGGATGTTCGATCTCGTCAGCGGTGACGATCCACGGACCGACCGGGCAGAAGGTGTCATAGGCCTTGCGGAAGACCCTTTCCTCACGCCCGCGCACCACCATGTCGAGGAGGCAGGCATAGCCGAAAACGGCCTCGCGCCAGTCTTCGCGCGCAAGGTCGCGGCATTGCTTGCCGATGATGATGCCCAGTTCCGCCTCGTGATGGACCTCGCGGCCCGGCACCTGCGGCAATTCGATGGCATCGGCAGGCCCGCTGACGGCAGACGGGGGCTTCAGGAAGAAGCCCTGGTTCTTGGCGCGGTATCCGGCACCCATTTCCTTGCCATGGGCGTGGTAGTTCACCGGGTAAGCGATAACCTTGTTGGGCCACGGGACCGGCGTTTCCAGCCGCACGCTTGAAGGATCGATGGCAGCGCGTGATTCCAGCGCAGCCTCCAGTTGCGGACGCAGCGCCTCGAAATCGCGGATGAAACGAAGGGGAGCCACATCAGGCCACGAGCCATCGCCAGCGCCGGCAATATCGCTGACGTCGACCAGTCCCGCATCTGTCAGCAGGCCGATCTTGCCATTATCAAAACGCGCTACCTTCATTGCTTCACCCAATATTCTTTCTAACAGACCATTATTCTGTTTTTACTTTTCCAGAGGAACGAATGGCCCGCTCGCGGATGCAAGCAGGCCATTCAGGGAGGATCAGTAATTGAAGCGAAGACGCACGCCGTAGGTACGCGGTGGTGCGATATCGAGACCGTTGTAGTTGGCAATGAACGGATACTGCTGCGTGCCCGTGTAGACTGCCTCATTGGTGATATTGCGCATGAACAGCTGGACCGAATATTGGTCATCAGGCGCAAAATAGGTCAGGTTGGCGTTCAGCAGCAGGTAGGAGTCCGCGCGGGCGTTCTCGACAAATTCGGCTGACAGCCAGCGCGAGCTGGCGAAGGTCAGGTTCGGCGAAAACTCCACTTCGCCGCCGTTGCCCAGCTCGAAAATGTGGCTGTAGGAAGCGGAACCGGACCACTTGGGCGTACGCGGCAGCTGGAAGCCATCGCAGTTGATTTCCCAAAAGCCGATCTGGGAGTTTCCATCAGGAATTGCCGACACTGCACAGGACGTGCGCGGATCCGGGTTGGTGGTGCGATAGTTGCGGTAGGTAAAATCCTTGTACTCGCTATCGACATACTCGGCCGAGAAATTGATCGTGTCGTTGTCAGTCGGCATGAAGGCCAGCTCGATGCTGCCCCCCTTGGCCACGGCCTTGCCCGCGTTGAACAGCGAGGACACCTGCGCACCGCCGCGATCGAGAGCCGCGAAGTTTTCCTGGCGATCCTTGTACTCGTAATAGAAGCCCTCAAGGTTCAGGCGGATCATGCCGTCGGCCAACTCGTTCTTCGAACCGATGGTGAATGCCGTCACGTCTTCCGGGCGATAGGGATCAAGGTCAGCATTGGCCTGGCCACCCGACTTGAAGCCGGTCGCCAGCGTCGCATACAGCAGGCTTTCGGGCCCGACATCATATTCCAGCCCCAGCTTGTAGTTCAACCTGTCGGCCGAATAGGTGCCCTGCACATTGGTTCCGGCAGAGGTCAGCAGCTCACAGCTGTCGCCTGGCCCATCGCCGCCGGTGGGACACGGAAGCGTGCCGATGCGGGCGTAACGATAGGCATCCACGGTCTTGGTTTCATCAGTGTAGCGAAGGCCAAGCGTGGCGCGGAAACTGTCTGTAATCGAGTAAGTTGCCTCGCCAAAGGCTGCATAGGCGCGCGTGCCGAGGTCTGCGCGGAAGGCAGTGTCGGAAACGAAACCAAGTGACACCGAGTTTACGCTGCGCTGGCTTTCATCGAACAGATATCCACCCACGACCCACACGAGCGGCCCTGCGGAGTTGCCCAGTCGCACTTCCAGCGTGGTGCCATCAGAGGTTGAGGCTTCGCCGGTATAGGGGTCCGTGGTGTTGAAGCTAAGCGTCGGGAATGACTGCGAAGCATTTGTCACCCGCTGGTAAGCGGGAATAACTGTCAGCGTCGCGCCACCCAGGTCGTAATCGAAATGGCCCGAGATGCCCCACGCTTCGACATCCTGATCAAGCAGGCTGGTATCGATCGGATAACTTCCGGGAGGGCCGAGCAGGTCACCGATCAGATCATTGAGAGAATCGTTGATGGAGGTCCAGCGATCCTGCGGCATGATGGGACCGGAGTTGATACCGGGGCCGCTTGGTGCGGTTTCGCCGTAAATCACCTGGCCGTGGCCGATGCCGCCACTGTGCTGGTAGTTGCCAAGGATGCGGGCACTGAAATTGGGGCCCGATTCCAGAAGCAGCTGCGCCCGAACGGACTGATGCTTGTCATCATCGCTGCCGTCGCTGATGTAACCGTCGCGCCATGATCCCTGATAGGAGACGCGCAGCGCAGCGTCCTGGCCCACCGGCAGGTTGATCGCTCCTTCGAGCAGGTAGCCGTCATAATTCTGGACCTGCGCCAGCGCATATCCCGAAGTCTCGCCGATCTGCGGCTTGACGGGGATGATGTTCATCACGCCGCCTGTGGCGTTGCGCCCATAGAGCGTGCCCTGCGGGCCTTTCAGCACCTCAACGCGTTCAAGGTCGAAGAAGGTGCCGGCCACCCACTGGGTACGGGCCGCGAAGACACCGTCGAAGCTCTGGGCAACCGCGGCATCATTATAGGACGTGGTCGAGAAATCGCCCGCGCCACGAATGAAGATTTGCAGGGCGGTGCCGCCCTGACTGACCTGCAGGCCGGGCAGGATGCGGTTCAGGTCGGTCAACTGCGTGACGCCGGCTTCGTTCAGCATGTCTGCCGAAACGACATCGAGTGAGATTGCGGTGTCCTGAGCGCTGGCTTCACGGAACTGCGCCGTCACCAGGATCACATCATCATCGGCATTTTCGGGTGCTTCCTGAGCAAACGCAGGCTGCGCCAGCATGCAGGCCGCGCCTGCCGAAAGCAAAAGTCGGGTGCGCAGGTACTTCATGATTCGTTTCTCCTCCCAATTCCTGAGGCGGCTAAAACGCCTATCGTTCTGTTGTTAAGAACACTATTCTTGTTTTGGTTATTGCCGTAAAATCCTCCCCTGTCAATAACCCTCAGAAAACGTCGGAATTCTGCCAAAAATAAGCGCATTTTACCTGTCGCGAATCCCCCTCTGGACAGAATCGTGAGTATATTATAGAATTGTGTTCTGTTAGAAAGAACTTAGGAGAGGTTCAGTGACCCATTTCCCGGATGTTCCCGCCTTCACCGGCTTCAACAAACCATCGCGAGTCGAAGCAGACGTGCAGGACCTTGATGTCGAAGGCACCATCCCGCCCGAGATGGATGGCACCTTCTATCGCGTGCAACCCGAGCACCAGTTTCCGCCCAAGCTGGGTAATGACATTGCCTTCAACGGTGACGGGATGATTTCCATGTTCCGTTTCAAGGACGGCAAGGTCGATTATCGCCAGCGCTGGGCAAAGACGGACAAATGGAAGCTGGAGAACGAAGCTGGCCGCGCGCTGTTCGGTGCCTATCGCAACCCGCTGAC
>JAUIJI010000081.1 GCA_030431435.1 Alphaproteobacteria bacterium
CACCACGCTCCTGCTCGCCATGCGCGAAATCAGGCGGCACCTCATGCGCAGCTTCCTGACCACGCTGGGCATCATCATCGGCGTGGCAGCGGTGATCACCATGGTATCGCTGGGCCGCAGCGTGACGGTGGATATCGAAGAGCAGATCAGTTCGCTCGGCTCCAACGTCTTCTTCGTCTTCCCGATCCAGGGCGAACGCGGCCAGTTCCGCCCGTTTGACGAGGATGACGTTACCGCCGTGAAGGAACAGATCGCCGGTGTGCGATCGGCTGCAGGGCAGGTGCAGTCCAGCGTGACCGCGATCTACAACGGGCAGGACTGGGACAGCCGCGTGGAAGGCGTTTCCAACGAATTCATGGATGCGCGCGGCATCGAACTGGATGCGGGACGGCGCTTTACCGAAGCCGAGGAACAGGCAGGCGCCAATGTCTGCATCGTCGGCCCTACGGTCCTTGAGGAGATCTTCCCGCAGGGAGAAAGCCCGCTGGGTGCGCGCATGCGGCTCAACAATGTCAGCTGCCAGGTGATCGGGGTGTTCGCCACACGCGGCAGCGTGGGCGGAGGCGGCGATGATGACAACGCCGTGTTCATGCCGCTCACCAATGTGCAGCGCCGCTTCTCCGGCAATGACAATATCGATTACATGGCCGTCAGCTATGACAGCGCTTATGACAGCGCCGCCATGACCAAGGCGCTGGTCGACCTGATGCGCGAACGGCGGGTGCTGCTGGAAGGCCAGCCCAATGATTTCGACATCGTCGATACCGCGCAGATCAACGAAACCGTGCAGGGAACCGTGGGCACGCTGACGATCATGGTCGCCGCGATCGCCGCGATCAGCCTTGTTGTGGGGGGCGTGGGCATCATGAACATCATGCTGGTTTCTGTGACGGAACGTACGCGCGAGATCGGCATTCGCCTCGCCATCGGGGCCTTGGCAAGAGAAGTGCGCCTGCAATTCCTTACAGAGGCCGTGGTGCTGTGCTGTTTCGGCGGATTGGTCGGGATAATCCTCGGCTTCATCCTCAGTTACAGCCTGTCGAACGCGCTGGGCTTCCCCTTCGTGTTCGATCCGACGATCAACATCCTCAGCTTCGTGGTCTCGGCGCTGATCGGGATTGTCTTCGGCTATTTCCCTGCGCGGCGCGCCAGCCAGCTGGACCCGATCGAGGCCTTGAGGCACGAATAGCTGCTGCCGAAATGGAAGGGGCCGCGCTCCGGGAAGGAACGCGGCCCGCCACCCAAGTAACCAAGCAAGGAACTCAGGCGGAATCCACCAGTACGATTTCGCTGTCGCGCAATGCCTTGATTGTCAGAACCCCAAGATCGGCGATCGCCGCTCCGTCCCGCTCGTTAACCATGTTTCCGTCGATTTCAAGCGCTCCTTTGGCCGGGACGAGATATCCCTTTCGACCGCCCAGATCATAGGTGATCGTCTCACCTTCCTTCATGGTTGCACCCAAGACCCGCGCATCGGCGTGGATCGGCAGCGCATCGGCATCCATCTCCTCGTCCCGCCCGCTGGCGAGCACGACGAACTGGCCCTCGCGCGCCTCCTTGGGGAACGGCTTTGTGCCCCAGCTGGGCGCATGGCCCTTGCGGTCTGACAGGATCCACAGCTGGAAGCTCTGCAGCTCCTCGTCCTCAAGGTTGTATTCGGCGTGGGTTATACCGGTGCCTGCAGTCATCACCTGCACATCGCCAGCCACGGTGCGGCCTTCATTGCCAAGCGAATCCCGGTGCGCGATGGCGCCTTTGCGGACATAGGTAATGATCTCCATGTCGGCATGGGGGTGCGGCGGAAACCCGCTCTTGGGCGCGATGATATCGTCATTCCACACGCGCAGCTTGCCCCAGTGCATGCGACGCTGGTCGAAATAATCGGCAAAGGAGAAATGGAAATTGGCCTGCAGCCAGCCGTGATCGGCCTTGCCGAGGCTGTCGAACGGACGCACTTCGATCATCGTATCGTCTCCTGTCTGCCCCACCCATTCTGGAATGAACCACAGATGGGAAGACTGACCCGGATTGGGAAGTGGCGCGCTTCTTTACCCGCCCCAAACTTGACTATCAGGCGAATAGTGGCAGTCTCTCGCTCCTGAACGGAGGGATCGGGCTCATGAGGGACAGGCACGATACAGGCGAACAGCCGCCACGCATTGATCGGGCACGCGTGGTGCTGGCCGTAATCGGCCTCCTCGGAGCTGCCGCGATCCTTGCGGTGAACACCCAGTTCTGAGCCGGGGTCATTGCTCCAGCGTTTCAGCTGCCCAGCCCGCCGGACGATCCCGTCATTGGGGCATCACTGCGACGGGATATCACACGGCTTTTTCACCATTGATCATCGCTGTCACAGCGCGCGCGAGATACCGCTTTTCCCCTGTCTCGCCCCGCCAGAACTGGCCAGCCTGAACCGCCGAGGCTAGAGGAAAGTTGCAGATCGCCCACGCAGCGGGCTTCGGGGAGCAAGAAAACTGGACTGGGGTATACTCTCGAATTCGATCGGGCCGCGAATCCGGCTCATCCGCAACAGCCTGAACGCAGCATCCATCTCGGTCTCCGAACCGTTTGACCTGCCCACCGGATCGCTGACGGTGATGGCACTGGTGGATGCCAATCCGGGATCATCACAGGCAGCCCTGGCGACCCGGGCGGGGATTACCGGCCCCAGCCTTGTCGGCATTATCGACGAGCTGGAACGGCGCGGCCTGGTCACACGCGAAAGGTCGGCCGAAGATCGCCGCCGCAACATGCTCGTCCTCTCTCCCACGGGCGAGGAAACCATGCATCGCCTGTTCGCCGAGGTAACCGAGATAGAGGCCCCGATCAGGGACGCCCTGGGCCCGAAGGACATGGCGCAATTGGCGCATTTGCTCGAGCGTGCGCTTACCGCACTGGCCGAAAACAAGGGTTGAGCATCAGGCGGTAGCCGCCTCGCCAGCGGCGCGTGTATAATCTTCCGGTTTCGCCCCTCCGTCACGACCTGTCCATTTCCTGATGCGATCCACCGCGCGCATCTGGATGATCGCCAGCGCCGGGATCAGCAGCTGTTGCATCGCCGTGCCGAACAGGATGCCGAAGCCGAGGCTGGCGGACATCGGGATCAGGAACTGCGCCTGCAGGTTGGTTTCGAACGTGATCGGCGCCACACCCAGGAAGGTAGTGATCGCTGTCAGGATAATCGGGCGGAAGCGCGACTTGGCAGCGTCGATGACCGCCTCTTCACGCGGCATGCCGTTGGCAAGGTTCTCGTTCATGAAATCGATCAGCACCAGCGCGCCGTTGATGACCACGCCTGACAAGGCAATGATCCCGAACATCGACACAATGCCGATGGAAATTCCCAGAAAGAGGTGGCCAATCAGCGCGCCAATCATACCAAAGGGGATCGCTGCCATAATGATGATTGGCTGGACATAGGACCGGAAGGGGATCGCCAGCAGCGCATAGATTGCGGCCAGTGCCAGCATGAAGGCACCGCCAATATCGCCAAAGCTTTCCTGCTGCTGTTCCTGTTCTCCGCCAAACTCGTAAACGAGGCCGGGATAGTCCGCCTGTATGGAAGGCATGATCTCGCTCTCTATCAGCGTCGCCGCTTCCTGGCTTGTGATCGTGTCGGTATCGAGGTCCGCAGTAACCGTCTGGATGCGGAAACCGTCCTCGCGATTGATCGAGCTTGGAGCGTGGCTGATCGCGATATCGGCTAGGCTGGAGAGCGGGACCTGACCGCCGGGCACACGCACGCGGTAGTTGCCGATATCGGTCACGCTGTCGCGCTGGTCTTCCGGCAGGCGCACGTAAACCCGCACATCCTCGCGCCCGCGCTGCACTCGCACGGCCTCGGCGCCAAAGAAGGCGGCACGCACCTGCCCGGCAAGGTCCTGCAAGGTTATGCCAAGCGTACGGGCAGAGGGCTTGAGCGACAGGTCCACCTGCCGCACGCCTTCATCCTGGTCACTTTCGACATCGAACACCCCGGAAACGCGGCGCAAGCCATCTATCAGCCGCTCGGCAGCGGCATCGAGCACCTCTTCATCAGGATGCGACAAGCGCAAGTTGACCGGATCGCCCGCCGAAATGAGGCTGGAGGAGATGGAGAAGGAACGCGCCTCAGCCACTTCGCCCAGCTCCTCGCGCCAGGCCATCTCGAAATCGGTGGCTGAAAACTCACGAGCGCCCGCGCCGACAAAGGCAAACTGCACATTGGCAAGGTTGGGCTGCAACTGGTCATCCCCGCCCAACGGGCTTTGCCCCGCTTCCTGCAGGCCGATGGTGGTATAGGTCGCCTCGAGATAGCTCTCGCCTTCAGGTGCATCGCTATCGAAACGGGCGACAGCGCGATGACCCGCTGCCTCGATACGCTCGACCAGGCTGGAAGTTCGCTCCACCGTTGTTCCGGCAGGCATTTCAAGCGAGGCAGAGACCACATCCGCTTCGATTTCCGGGAAAAACTCTGTCTTGATAATCCCGGCAGGCACCATTCCGGCGAGGACGATCAGCAACGCAAAGCTGCCAGCCACGACAAGGTAGGGCATGCGCACCGCAAAATGCAGTCCGCGATCCAGCGGCCCGTCGATGAACGCCTGCAGACGCCTGTCGAAACCGCGCTGCACCTTCTCGAAACGGGCCAGGATGCGGTTCTTCGTGTGCGTGCCCGCAGCTGGCAGGTGGCTGAGGTGATATGGCAGGATCAGCAAGGCTTCGACCAGCGACAGGCCAAGCACGGCGATCACCACGATGGGAATGTCAGCCAGCGCCTTGCCGATCGTGCCGCCGACGGCGAGCAAGGGAGAAAAGGCAACCACGGTTGTCGCCACCGCGAAAATCACTGGCACGACCACGCGCTGGGTGCCTGCAATCGATGCGCCCACCCCGCTGCGCCCGCGCTCTCTTTCCGCATAGATGTTCTCGCCCACGACAACCGCGTCATCGACCACGAGGCCAAGCGCGATAATGAAGCCGAAAAGGCTCATCATGTTGATCGAGGAGCCAAGCAATTCGGTAATGAAAATCGCGCCGACAAAGGTCGCGCCAATACCGGCGGCAGTCCAGAAGGCCAGCCGTACGTCGAGGAACAGGGTAAGCGCCGCAAGCACCAGAAGAAGGCCGATCCCGGCGTTCTTGACCAGCATCGACAAGCGATCATCAAACAGTTCGGAACTGTCATCCCAGATCGCGTATTCAATACCCGGAGGCAGAATACGCGCCGCATCCTCTTCAAGGAAGGCGCGCGCCGCATCGGCGACATCCAGCACCCGCTCTTCGCTGGTGCGATAGACATCGACGAAGGCGACAGGTTCCCCATTGAAACGGGTAATCAGGTCCGCATCCTCGAAACCGTCTGTCACCGTCGCGACATCCCCCAACCTCAGGATCGTGCCGTCGGGGCGCGTACGCAGGACAATGTTCTCGAAATCATGCTGATCGTAATTCTGGCCCACCGTGCGCACGCGGATCTGCTCGCGGTCCGTCTCGATCGCGCCGGCCGGGCTGTCGAGACTGCTCTGCCCGACAATGCGGGAGATATCGGTGAGTGACAGGCCGAGCGCCTCCAGCCGTTCCTGCGGGACATCGATGAACACCTGGTACTGGCGCACCGCGCTGGTATCGACATAGCTTATTTCCGGAATGGCCCCCAGCGCGTCTTCCAGCGCATAGGCGCTTTCCTTCAGCGTCCGTTCCGGAACATCGCCATAGAGCGCAATGCGCATCACGCTCTGGCGCGTAGTGCTCTCGCGGATTGCCGGCTCCTCGGCATCGAGGGGGAAGGTCTGGATCTGGTCGACCTCGGATTTCACATCATCCAGCGCGCCAGCCATGTCGACACCGGTTTCCAGTTCGACAAGGACCGTGCCCACACCTTCAGACGCGGTGCCGGTGATCCGCTTCACCCCCTCGATCGACTGGACAGCCTCTTCCACCTTCTGGACAATGGACTCCTCCACCTCCTCTGGCGTGGCACCGGGGTAGGCGACACTGACGCTGACGGAATCGAGGCTGGTTTCGGGAAACACCTCCTGCACGATCGTGGCGTAGGATGCGAAACCGGCGAAGATCAGCAGCAGGAACAAGAGGTTCGAGGCCACGCCGTTGCGCGCCATGAAGGCAATCGCGCCCTTGCGATCACGCGCGCGGTCAGTCGGCTTGCCGAACCGGTCAGTCGCGGCTTCGGTGCCGTCTTCTACAGGAAGGTCCTGATCACTCACCGGCGGCATCTCCGGTGTCGGCGGTTTCAGCGCGCAGTTCCATACCATCGACCGGGGTGCGCAATCCGCTCACCACCACATTGCCGCCCTCGCCCAGGCCCTCTCCTGCGACATAGGCAATCGAGTCAGTGCGCTGGATCACCTCCACTTCGACGATGCGCAGCTTGCCATCTGCAAGCAGCCACACGGTATCGCCTTCGCGCAGGGCCTCCAACGGGATCCGCGCGTAAGGCTGCGGAGCGCCACCGGTAATGCTCGCGGATACAAAGCTGCCAAGCAGCAAGGGCGGCGGCGCGCCTGCCTGCGTCGCGTCATCGCCCACAGCGACACCGCCGCGCAAGGGATTGGGAATACGCAGGAAAACGTCGATCGTGCGGGTTTCTGCATCAAGGATCGGGTCCGCGCGATCCACCACACCGGACCAGCGCCACATGCGCCCGCCATATTCCATTTGCACAGACGCGGGGATGTTTGCCCCCGCCGCATCGAACAGGCCCGGAATCAACGCCGCATCCTGTTCGGAGAGGGACACGCGCACTTCAAACGCTCCGGTCGCCACGACAGAGCCGAGCGCCTGCCCCGGCTGCACCAGCGTGCCGACAGAAGCGCTCTCGCTGCGCACCAGCCCGGCAAAGGGCGCGCGGACCGAGGTTCGCGACAGCGCCAGTTGCGCATCGGCCAGATTGGCCCCAGCTCGTTCCCGCGCCGCTTCGGCAGAGCGCAATTGCGGCTCACGCGTGGCGAGGATGTTCGGATCAGGCCTATCGCCTGCCGCCGTGGTCGCTGCCTGCACCTGCAAGCCTTCGGGCGGAAGGATGCGGGCATTTGCAGAGCTTGCAGCGCGATCGCTCTCGCGGTTGGCGAAACGCTGCAACTCGCGCTCGGCTATGGCCACTTCTTCCTGCGCTTGCAGGACGGCGACATCGGTCGATGCCACATCTGCCTGCGCACTGCGGACGCGGTTCTGGAAATCGCTGGGGTCAATGCGGAACAGCACTTCGCCTGCTCCCACGGAACCGCCCTCCCGGAAATCCGGATTGACCCAGACGAGCCGTCCGGAAACTTCCGCACCCAGCGAAACTTCCTCGCTTGCCTGAACGGTACCCGTGGCAAGGATCTCGAGCACACCGGCACTGACCGTGTAAGGCTGCACCTCAACCAGCGGCACGCTGGCGACAGGTTCCTGCTCCTCCAGCTCGGGCCTCAACGCAATCATGGTCAAGGTAATGGCCGCAGCAGCCAGCAGCACGGCAATGGCATAGATGGCCTGACGGCTCATGGCAGTTCCCTCTCGATTTCAGGATTGCGGGCAATGTCCCAGTCGCCGCCCAATGCGCGATGCAGCCCCAGCCGCGCCAGCGCGACATCCCGCCCCGCGGCAGAAAGGCTGCTTTCGACCTGGTTCAGCGCCCGCAGCGCATCAAGGTATGCGGTGTAATCGGCAACGCCCGCGCGGTAGCGTTCTGCCTGCAGGTCGATTGAGGCCTGCGCCTCTGCCAATTGCGCGGTAATCAGGCGATAACGCTGGCGCTGTTCGTCATAGTCGGTGACGGCAAGATCCACCTCGCGCCAGGCGTTGAGCACGCTCTGCCCATACGCAGCGGCGGCTTCGTCATAAGTGGCGCGCGCGGCTGCGATGTTGGCGGAAATGCGCCCGCCGTCGAAAATTGGCGCCGTGGCATTGGCCGCCAGGTTGAGCAGCCAGTTGCTGCCGAAATCGACGACATTGCCAGCCGATGCGCCCTGCGTGCCGGTAGCAGCAGTGAGGCGAAGTGCGGGGAAACGTTCCGCCCGGCGCGCTCCAATGCGCAGGCGTGCGGCTTCCAGCCGCTCCCACGCAGCCGCCACATCCGGACGCTGGGCAAGCAGTTCTGCCGGGAGCCCCATCGGTACCGGCTCGAAGACGAGGCGCGGCAACAGCTCGCCGTCCAGCCGCTCTTCCACTGCCTGCGGATATTCGGCGAGCAGCAGCGCAAGACGCCCTTGCGCAGCGGCCAGCGCGCTCTGGCGCTGTGGCAGGCCGGCTTCGAGCCCGCGCAGTTCCTGGCGGATCTGGTACAGCTCGAAACTCTCGGCAAGGCCGCGGCGATAGCGTTCCTCGGTCCGCGCGGCACGATCGGCCAGCACGTCCAGCGCGCCTAGCGTATTGGCAATCTGGTAGCGTGCATCAACCACGTCAAAATAGGCGGAGATCGTCTCTGCCGCCGTGGCGAGGCGCGTGGCGCGGTAATCCTGCTGCGCTGCCAGTGCGTCGGCCCTGGCAGCGGCGAAATCGTTCCGCACCCGGCCAAACAGGTCGAGTTCGTAGGAGGCGGCAAGGCCCAGCGAATAGGTTTCGTTGGAGAGCCGCGTGGGAGCACCGGGAAAGTTGGAGAAGGCTCCGCCTGACAACGGCGTGTCCGAATAGCTCGCGCCCGCTGATCCTTCCAGCGCAGGCAGCAAGCCCGCACGGCTGACGCGGGCCTGCGCAGCAGCGCGTTCGGCACGGGCAGCCGCTTGAGCAATGTCGAGATTGGCATCAAGCGCATCGTCGACCAGCGCGTCCAGCACCGGATCGTTGAAGGCAGTCCACCATGCAGCGGGACGATAATCTCCCTCCACCCCGGCCATGGAGTAGGTTTGCGGCATGGCTTCGACCACCGGCGACACTTGTGCTTCCGGCGCCATGGAGACGCAGCCCGCAAACAGCGCGGTAAGAGGCAAGAGGCCAAGGTGCAGACGGCGCGTCATGCAGCGCCTCCCGTCAGCACACTGCGTGTAGACTGTTCGAGCTGGTCCAACAGCATGTCCTTCGTCGCGTCATCCAGCGTCTCTTTTTCCAGTAACAGGCCGAGCGAGGCGCGCGCATGGCGCAGGGTGATCGCCATGCCGAAAATATACACCGCCACGGCCTTGGCTTCGTCGTCAGACAGTTCAGGGCGAAGCATCTGTACCTGTCCCACAAGCCCCAGCATCATCGGGACGATGCGTTCCTTCATCAACTGCAGGACGCCTTCTGTCGGGTCCTGCTGTTCGCGCCCGATGAACAGCGCGAAATGCGCGCTCTCGTCGCTCAGCATGAAAGTGCCGATCCGCCGCAGCACGCGGCAGATGTTGGCTATGCGCTCTTCGCGGGTCGCTTCGGGACCGGGCAGTTCCTCCAGCCGAGTGGCGACATGTGTCTGCAGATACTCGAAAATATGCTCTGCGGCGGCGTGGTACAGGCCTTCCTTGCCCCCGAAATGGTAGGTGATGGAGGACATCGGCGTATCCACCGCAGCCGCGATTTCCCGCGTGCCGACAGCGTCGAAACCGCGCTTGCCGAACTTCTCGATCGCCACGTGGATTAGTTTGGCCCTCATGATTCGCGGCACTATTCGTTCGACTGAACAAATGCAACCGGGACCAAGGGCCACGGTACACTTTGTCACAATTGCGCGTCCTGCAATCGCGCATTGGCGGCGGTATGAAGCTTGTGGAGCGCAGCGTTTTCACGTTACCTACCGCTCGGGGATTGGAGAGGGAACAGATGCAAAAGCTTGTCCTGGCGCTGACCGGCGCGGCCCTTGGCTGCGCGATGCTGGCATCCTGCGCCCCCGCCAATGTCGAGACATCTGCAGCCACGCCTGCGGGACCGGCCGCAGTCAACACCGCGCGCATGACCAGCACCGAGACCGCGCGCAATATTGGCAACTGGATGAGCCACGGCCGCACATGGGGCGAGGACCGGTTCAGCCCGCTCGACCAGATCAACGATGACAATGTCGGCGACCTCGGCCTCGCGTGGTTCGATGACCTTGAGACGATGCGCGGCGTGCAAGCGACGCCGCTGGTTGTCGACGGGGTGCTTTATAACGAGAGCATATACAACATCGTCACCGCCTATGACGCGGCGACGGGCGAGAAGCTGTGGACCTATGATCCGAAGGTCGGCGCGGAATGGTCGCGCCTTGCCTGCTGTGGGCCGTCATCGCGCGGCATTGCGGCCTGGAACGGCAAGATCATCATCGGCGCGCTCGACGGGCGGCTGATCGCGGTCGATGCCGCCACAGGCGAAGAACTGTGGACCACGCAGACTTTCAGCACCGAAGGCCAGTTGGGCGCTTATTCCATCACCGGCGCACCGCGCGTCTATGATGGCAAGGTGGTGATCGGCAATGGCGGCGCGGATTATGGCGTGCGCGGCTTTGTGTCCGCCTTCGATGCCGAAACGGGCGAGCATCTGTGGAAGTTCTGGCTTGTCCCCGGCAATCCGGCGGACGGCCCGGACGGTGATGCGTCTGACAGCGCGATGGAGGTCGCCATGCCCACCTGGCACGGAGAATGGTGGAAATATGGCGGCGGCGGCACGGCGTGGGATGCCTTCGCTTACGATCCTGACTTGAACCTCGTCTACATCGGCACCGGCAACGGCAGCCCGCACATGTGGTCCATCCGCAGCGAGGGCAAGGGCGACAATCTGTTCCTGTGTTCGATTGTCGCGGTCGATGCCACCAGCGGCGAATACAAGTGGCACTACCAGATGGTGCCCGAGGAGGACTGGGATTACACCTGCACCCAGCCCATGATCACTGCAGATCTCGAGATCGGCGGGCGCGAGCGTCAGGTGATCATGCAGGCGCCCAAGAACGGCTTCTTCTATGTGATCGACCGCGCGACGGGCGAACTGCTGTCTGCGGAAAACTATGTCTCGGTCAACACGTGGGCGAACCATATCGACATGGCGACGGGCCGACCTGTCCTCCAGCCGAACGCGCACAATACCGGCACGCCGCACCTGATGAGCCCGAGCTGGCTCGCCGCGCATACCTGGCACCCCATGGCCTACAGCCCGGACACCGGCCTCGTGTATCTTTCCGCGCAGGAACAGGGCGATGTCTATGCCGCGATGGATCCGGAGGAATTCGAGTTCATACGCCACCGTTCCAATTCCGGGCAGGATCGCCGCAGCCAGCCGGAACTGCGCGCGCAGCTGATGGAACAGGCACGTGCGGAGGAGAAAGGTTATCTCCTTGCATGGAACCCCGTGACGCAGAGCGAGGCGTGGCGCGTGCCCTATCGCGTTCCCGGCAGCGGCGGCGTGCTCGCCACGGCAGGCAACCTCGTGGTGCAGGGAACCATCGACAAGACGCTGGCGATCTACGCCGCCGATACGGGCGCCAAGCTGTGGGAGATGGATATCGACCAGGCACCGGTGGCAGGGCCGATCACATACATGGTCGATGGCGTGCAATATATCGCGATCAACGCCGGCTGGGGCGGATCGCCGGTCTACAACCTTGGCCAGTTCAGTACTTCCACTGCCAAGCTGCTGGTGTTCAGGCTCGGCGCGACGGGTGTGGAACTGCCGCCGCCACCACCACCCAGCGACCTGCCCCGCCCGCCATGGCTCACCGCGACCGAGGATCAGGTCGAGCACGGGCGCGAGCTTTATGGCGAGAATTGCGCCCGCTGCCACGGCCCCAACGCCGTGGGCGGCATGAAGGATTTGCGCTGGATGACGCCTGAGGTGCGCGAACAATTCGAGGCCATCGTGCTGGAAGGCCTCTATGCCGACAGGGGCATGATCGGTTTTGGCGGAGTTCTGGATGAGCAGGAGACGGCGGCTATCCATGCCTTCCTGATCGCCCGCGCGAATGAGGATTATGCGGACGCAGCCCATCCTTGAGGGCACGGACGCGAGGGAGAGAGACATGAAGACACTGATTAACGCCGCCAGCGCCGTCGCGCTCGGGCTCACATTGCCAATGGCTGCACAGGCGCAAGCCCCCGGCGAGGACAGCGCCGTGCCCGATACCAGCTGCCAGTATGACTGCCTGATCGGCATCATGAATGACCACATGCAGGCGCTGTCCGAACGCAATTTCCGCCGCCTGCCGCTGGCGGCTGATGTCATGTTCACCGAAAACAACGTGCGCTTGCCGCTGGGACAGGGCCTCTGGCGCACGGTGAATGGCGTGGATGACAACGGCCTTGTCGTGGCGGACGAGACCACGGGCCACGCCGCGTGGTTCGGTGCGGTCCGGGAGAACGACCATTCGGCCTTCTACGCCGTGCGTATTCACGTGGACCGTGGTCTGATCGACGAGATCGAGACCGTGGTCCACCGCCGGACAAGCCTGCCCGCGCCCTTCGGCAATCCGGTGAATATGCCGCATTTCACCGAGTTCGCCGAAGTGTTGCCGGAAGAGGAACGCCGCCCGCGCGAACGTCTGCTCGCCATTGCGGATTCCTATTTCGACACGGTGGAGCTCAATGACGGGCAGGTCTTCGCGCCCTTCTCCGAGGATTGCAGCCGCCTTGAAAACGGCATCCTCACCACCGCCGTGCGCGAGGGCGAGCAGCAGAGCGCTGCCGCCATCGCCTCGGGCTGCCGCGAGCAGTTCGAGTTGGGCATCTACCGGATCAACAAGCGCATCCGCCGCGATTTGCCGCTGGTGGACGTGCAGCGCGGCGTGGTCGTTGGCGCTGGCTTCTTTGACCATGCCAACGAGTTTGACCGCTACCTGCTGACCAACGGCAGCGAGATGCGCACCGCGTTGAAATGGCCCAATTCTATCACGCTGCTGGAAGCCTTCCGCATTCGCGATGCCGAAATCCAGCGGATCGAGGCGACCTTCACATACGTCCCCTATTTCATGCACAACCCATTTTGGGGCGAAGCCGCGCCGATGCCGCGTTTTGCTCCGCATCCCGAAATTTGCGACGATCCATGTCTGTCAGGCTTCGCCACTTCCGTCGCGAATGCCATGGTCGGCAACCAGTGGCAGGACGTGAACTGGGGCGAGACGGTCGGCTATTCCGAAAACAGCGTGGGCATCCGCGTGGGCGAGAGCATCTGGCGCACGATCAACGCGATTGACGAAAGCCCACTGGTGGTGGCTGACGAGGAAACCGGCAAGGCGGTGTGGATCGGGAGGATCGAGGAGCACGGCCAGCCTGCCTGGGCCGCCTTCACCATTGCTGCCGATGGCTATGCGGTGGGCAGCGTGGATGCCACCATCCCCCGCAGCAATTACGGCCCGCCGTGGGCCGAGCCTGTTTCCGCCACGGACTTCGACGTGCTGCCCGCCAACCGCCGCACCTCGCGCGAGCACATGGCGGCAAGGGCGAGCGATTTCATGGCTGCGATCAGCAAAAACGGACCTGCCCCGCACGGCGTGGCTGTTGATTGCGAGTGGCAGGTCAACGGCATGGTGGTGGGCGATTGCAGATCACTCTTCGGCGGCCCGGTGCTGACCCGCGTGGAACACACACGTAATCGCGAATTGCTGGCGATTGACGAGGAACGCGGCCTCGCGGTGGTGAAGTTCTTCGAGGACATTCCGGCCACCGACGGAACGGGCTATCCGCTGACCTATCAGGTGGTGGAGCTCTATCGCTTCGAAGCAGGCGAAATCACCCGCGTGGAAGCCTTCACCAGCGAACTGCCTTACGGCATGCGCCCCCGCTAAGGGTCACGCCAGGCCCTGCAGCGATTTGCGCTTTTCGGTGATGTAGAGCGTACTGGTGGCAGAGGCATAGAGCGTGCCTTCGCTATCCAGCAGCTGCGCCTCGGTAAAGGCGGTGCGGCGGGTGAGCGAGAGGAGCTTGCCCACCGCGCGCAATTCGCCTGCATCTTCGGTGATCGCGCCGTGATAGGCGACCTTCACTTCAAGCGTCACGACATTGCGCAAATCTTCCATGGCGGAAGTCGCGGCGAGGCCGCAGGCGCTGTCGAGCAATGTCGCCGCAAACCCGCCATGCGCAATGCCGAGCATATTGTAGACTTCGGGCGTGGGTGTGGCGGTGAGCACGACATGGCCGTGCTCCGCCTCCACCAGATCCATGCCGATCAGCTTTGCCATGCCGGAACGCGTCTGGTTGAGCATTCCGGCACGCAAGGCATCGAGGCCCGAGACGATGACGTCACTCACAGTTTGCTGGTGAGCTCCGGCACCGCATCGAACAGATCGGCGACAAGGCCGAGGTCCGCCACCTGGAAGATGGGGGCATCCGGATCCTTGTTGATCGCCACGATCACCTTGGAATCCTTCATGCCGGCAAGGTGCTGGATCGCACCCGAGATGCCGATGGCAATGTAAAGCTCGGGCGCAACGATCTTGCCGGTCTGGCCGACCTGGTAATCATTGGGCACATAGCCTGCGTCCACCGCAGCGCGCGATGCGCCGATGGCGGCGCCCAGCTTGTCAGCCAGCGGCGTGATGATCTGCTCGAAGGTCTCGCCGTCCTTGAGCGCACGACCACCCGAAACGATGGTTCCTGCGCTGGTAAGCTCTGGCCGCTCGCTTTCGGTGGCTTCGAGGCCGACGAAGGTGGAAAGGCCCGCATCGCCGGGGCCGGAAGCCGCTTCGACATTTGCCGAACCGCCTTCAGCCGCCGCCTTGTCAAACGCGGTGCCGCGAACGGTGATCACCAGCTTGGAATCGCTCGATTCCACAGTGGCAATGGCGTTGCCGGCATAGATCGGGCGGGTGAAGGTCTTGGGGCCTTCCACGCCGATGATGTCGGAGACCTGCATCACGTCGAGCATGGCGGCCACGCGCGGGGCGATGTTCTTGCCGGTGGTGGTGGCAGGGGCGAGGAAAGCGTCATAGCCTTCCATCAGGCCTGCCACGAGCGGCGCGACGTTCTCGGCCAGTTGCCCGGCGTAAGCGGCATCGGATGCCAGCAACACCTTCTCCACGCCTTCCACCTTGGCCGCTTCATCAGCAGCGGCAGAGGCGTCACCACCACCGGCGACGAGGACATGGACAGGGCCGCCCACTGCCGCAGCAGCGGTAACGGTTGCGAGGGTGGCGGGGTTCAGCTTGCCGCCATCATGTTCTGCAAGGACCAGCGCGCTCATCAGACGGCTCCCATGGCTTTGAGTTTGGCAACAAGCGTATCGACATCAGGCACGATCTCGCCTGCTTCGCGCAC
>JAUIJI010000082.1 GCA_030431435.1 Alphaproteobacteria bacterium
CGGGCGCGGCCAGTGAGTGCCAGCGGCCTGATCGTTCCGCCCCTATTGCCCGAAACCCGGCTCGCTGGCGACGCGTGCCGCTTCACGAGCAGCGGCGACCAGTGCGCCAGCCTTGTGACGGCATTCGGCGGCTTCATAGGCCGGTTCACTGTCTGCCACGATGCCTGCGCCTGCCTGGACATGCATCACGCCGTCCTTCACCACTGCTGTGCGCAGGACGATGCAGCTGTCGACCGATCCATCAGGAGCGAAATAGCCCACGCCGCCAGCATAAGGCCCGCGCGTTTCAGGTTCGAGTTCGGCAATGATCTGGCACGCGCGAACCTTGGGCGCGCCAGAGACGGTCCCCGCCGGGAAGCCCGCAAACAGGGCATCCACAGCGTCGGCATCATCAGCCAGCTTGCCAACGACATTGCTGACGATGTGCATCACATGGCTGTACCGCTCAACGGTGAAGCTCTCGGTCACTTTGACGCTGTCCGCCGCCGCCACGCGGCCCACGTCATTGCGGCCCAAGTCAAGCAGCATGAGGTGTTCGGCGCATTCCTTGGGGTCGGCAAGCAGGCTCCGCTCGTTCTCGCGATCCTCTTCCTCATTCTTGCCGCGCGGGCGAGTGCCGGCGATTGGGCGGATTGTCACCTCGCCATTGCGGACGCGAACCAGGATTTCCGGGCTGGAGCCCACGACGCAAAAACCCGGCAAGTCGAGGAAGTACAGGAAAGGCGAGGGGTTCACCCGGCGCAGCGCGCGGTAAAGCGCGAAAGGCGGCAGGGGGAAGGGGCAGGTGAAGCGCTGCGCCAGCACAACCTGAAAGATGTCGCCTGCGTAGATGTAGTCTTTGGCCTTGAGGACGATCCGCTCGTACTCAGCGGGGTCCATCACGGCTTCGAGGTCCATCTCCGGCAATTCAAAGGCGCGTTGGGATGCGGGCACAGCATTGCCCAGCTTGCGCAGTGCCTCGTCTATGCGTTCGCCTGCCAGTTCGATTGCCCGGTCCGCATCGCTGCCATCTGCCCAAAGCGGCGCGACGCAGAAGAGCGTATCGCTGAGGTTGTCGAACACCAGCACCAGCGTAGGGCGACCAAACAGCATGTCAGGCAGATCCAGCTCGCTCTGCGGCGCGCGTGGAAGCTTCTCGACAAGCCCGATAGTCTCGTAACCGAAATAGCCGACCAGGCAGGCGAGGGCAGGCGGCAGGGCCTCCGGCACGTCGATGCGGCAGCTTTCCGCCAACGCGCGCAATTCGTCGAGGCTGTTGCCGCCAAGCGGCTCGAAATCGGCCTGATCCAGCCGCCAGTTCCGGTTCACCTCACAGGATGCACCGGTGGCGCGGAACATCAGGTCGGGATCAAGGCCGAGCAGCGAATATCGCCCGCGGACTTCGCCGCCTTCGACCGATTCCAGCAGGAAATCACCGCGACCAGGTTCGATCAGCTTCAGGGCTGCACTGACAGGAGTCTCCGTGTCGGCAACCAGCTTGCGCCATACCAGCGCAGGCTTTCCTGCAGCCAGCGCATCGCGGGCAGGGCCAGCGTTTTCAGGAAGGGCCTGCGAGGTCAGGGAGGTGTTCAGACGATCCTCCTCAGTTGGTCTGGCCGGTCAGCAGTGCGGCAACCGCATCCACCGCGACATCGTTGATCTCGATTTCGACCTCGTCCCGGGTGGCAGCAATGAACTGTTCAACCATCTCGTCAGGCAGGAATTGCAGCAGGCTGTTGCGCATGGTGCCGACGATCTCGCTGTCTTCAGGCAATTCAGGCGAAGAAATCTCGTCAAGCTGGACAACAAACCAGGCTCCGAGTTCCTCGGATTCGAGTGGTTTCGTTGTTCCTTCGGCCATGGACAGGAACAGCGCTTCCGGCGCAGCGATCTGGCCGCGCGCCTGAACGTCTGCCCTGTTGAGGCGGAAGGGGCGCGGGCCGGGGAGTGCGGTTTCCTCGGCACGTACGGCTTCGGCCATCGACTCGCCGCCCTTGACGCGGTCCATTATGCGCGCTGTTGCGGCGCCTGCTGCTTTCATCCCCTGATCGAAACGCCATGCGTTGGCCACGTCTTCGCGGATTTCGGCGAGCGGAGCGATCGCGGCGCGGGTGATGTCTGACACGTCGTAAATGATGAAGCTCTCGCCGGAGACCAGTTCTGCCAATTGTGGGCGCCCTTCTTCCATTTCGAAGGCGTTGGAGATCACCGGTGCAAGCTCGTTTGGAGCGGTTTCCTGCGTACCGTAGACCTGCCCTGTCGCGGTGATTGGCTGGGTCGAGACGACTTCGATCCCAAGGTATTCTGCAACTTCGGAAAGACTGCCGCCGCGCGAGAACCTGTCCTCGATCTCGCGGAAACCCTCGTTCAGCGCCTCACGCGTCATTTCCGCGCGCAGCGTCTCGGCAATCTCGGTCCGGGCCTCGGCGAGGGAGCGGGCAGCGACTTCCTCGACGTTGTCGACGCGCAGAATGTACCAGCCCAGCTCGCCACGTGCCGGAGAGGTGAGGCTGCCTTCGTTTGCGGAGAAGCCGGCCGTCGCCACCGCTTCGGAAGCCGTCCGGGCAAGATCGGCACGCGATGTCGCGGGAATGCGAGTGGTGCTCAGGCCCTTGGCACGGGCAGAGGCTTCGAGACTGGTGCCGCCATTGACCTCATCGGCAATTGCCTGCGCAGCAGCCTGAGTGGTGGCGATCAACTGGGTAAAGGTGCGATTCTCACTGGCGGCAAACTGGGCTGCATTTTCCTCGTAACGAGCGGCGATCTGCTCGTCAGTCGGTTCAACCGAATCGCTGAATGTACCTTCATTGAATGTCGCGTAGCGCACAACGCGCCGTTCCGGCCGCATGTAATTGTCGCTGTTATCTGCGTAAAAAGCTTCTAGCTGATCGTCCGACGGATCACCATCGGGCAGGAAAGCGGTGGCAAGGAGGGCGGCAATCTGGCCATTGCGGGTTTCCACCTGCATTTCTGCATAACGGCGCACGACTTTGTCCGGCAGGCGAGGCGTTCGTTGCAGCGGGCCAACCATTTGCTGGGAGAACAAGCCCATGGCTCGGTCTTCGCGGTAGAGGTCCTCGCTAATGCCCTGTTGGCGCAGGAATGCCCGGAAATTGTCAGCGCTGAACTGGCCATCGAGGCCGCGCAGATTGGGATCGGCGGCGATTTCTGAATCGACCAGACGTGAACCGGCCCGCAATCCGAAACGCTTTCCAAGCTCTGCAATGGCAATGCGACTGATCGCATTGTCGAGCGTCAGCTGCAGGCCATCCTCGGCGATGAACTGTTCCATCGTCACCGTCGGATCCTGCTGGCGAATGCGGCCAAGCGTGTCGGTTGCAAGCACCGAAAGGTCGCTGGAGTCGATTCGGTTATCCCCGACTACCGCAACACGATCGCCGCCGGCCACGCCGCCAAAGGTGCCGGTATTGGCCACATCCATGCTGGCAAAGGCGAACGCGATAAGGCCAAGGAAGGCCAGTGTTACCACGATCCCGATCTTCGACCTGAAGAAATTCCTGAAAAGCTGGAGCATTTTGCGGTGCGCTCTCGATCCTTGTTGTAGTCATGGGGCAGTGACCGGTCATCTCTGCGAGACCGAGCACACACCAGCGTCGGCAGGCGCTTTATCTCCCCTGCGGCGCGCCCGCAACAGCGTAGGATGCTTTGCCGACAATGTGGAAATGCTACTTTGACAAGGCGGACACAGGGCTTTAGCGGGCAAGGACTTTCCCTGCTTCAGGCAGGGTCATTCATCTTTTTGACATTCAAGGTAACACAATGGCCGAGCGCCCATACATCGTTGGGAACTGGAAGATGCACGGGACGCGCGCGATGCTCGCTGAAGCGCGTGCGATTGACCGGGCTGCCGAACGCCTGATGAAGGTCGAGGTCGCACTTGCGCCGCCCTTCACCCTGATTCATGCAACCCGCAAGGAAGCCACGCTTATCGGCGTTGGCGCGCAGGACTGTCACCCGGCTGACGGTGGCGCGCATACAGGTGATGTCTCCGCCGCCATGCTGAAGGATGCTGGCGCCGGTTTCGTTATCGTCGGTCACAGCGAGCGTCGTGCCGACCATGCGGAAAAGGATGCTGACGTCAGGGCAAAAGCGGATGCGGCAATCGCTGCAGGGCTGAGCGTCATAGTCTGTGTCGGCGAAACCGAGGAGCAGCGCGATGCCGGCAAGGCTGAAAGCGTTGTCGCGAAGCAGCTCAAGGGCTCGCTGCCGGTTGACGACGATGTCGATGGCAAGGTGACCGTGGCCTATGAACCTGTATGGGCTATCGGGACGGGGCGTACCCCCACTGTGGACGATATCGGTGCGATGCACCGTTCGATCCGCAAGGTGGTGCAGGACATCTATGGCGAGGAAGCTGGCGCACAGGTCCGCATTCTCTATGGCGGATCGGTCAAGCCGGATAACGCTCGCGAGCTTCTTGCAGCTGACGATGTTGGCGGCGCTCTGGTTGGTGGCGCCAGCCTTACGGCAGAGAGTTTTCTTGGCATCATTGTCGCTGCTGCCGAAGAGCAGGAAGGCTGAACCTTGCCCAAGACAGCCGCAATCCCTAGATAGCGGCGCAGATTTTGCAGTTGGATTGAAACCATGAGCCTTTTCCTTTTCCTCACCGTGGTGCAGGCGATCGTTGCCTTTGCCCTTGTCTGCGTCGTGCTGATGCAGCGTTCCGAAGGCGGGGGACTGGGAATTGGTGGTGGCGGAAGCCCGGGAGGACTGATGTCTGCGCGCGGCGCGGCAGACTTCCTGACGCGCACTACTAAGTGGCTGGCCATCCTGTTCGTGGTTCTTTCGATTGCGCTGGCCGCCGTGGCCATCGACACGACATCGGGCCGCGATATCGACCAGTCACTGGATCGCTCGGCCAGCACCGGCTCTTCGGCTTCGCCGACGGATGATCTGCTGCCTTCGGGCGGCGATGCCGCGCCGGCTGAAGAGGATGCGCTGGGCGGCGTCGCCGAGTAACCACACAGCTTTTGATCATTATCCACCGCCAGTTGCACATGGTGGTGGAACAATCGTGATTTTTGGCAACTCTCGGCTTGCCACGAATCCGTTTCGCAGCCTACAGCCCAACCCCCATGGCGCGGTACATTTTCATCACCGGCGGCGTGGTCTCATCGCTTGGCAAGGGACTGATGGCAGCGAGCCTCGCTGCCCTCTTGCAGGCGCGTGGCTACAAGGTCCGCATCCGTAAGTTCGACCCGTATCTCAATGTCGATCCGGGGACGATGAGCCCCTACCAGCATGGCGAAGTCTATGTGACCGATGACGGGGCGGAGACCGACCTCGATCTGGGCCACTACGAGCGTTACACGGGCGTTTCCGCGCATCAGAACGACAACATCACCTCTGGCCGTGTCTATCGCGACATCATCACCAAGGAACGCCGTGGCGACTATCTTGGCGCCACCGTTCAGGTGATCCCGCATGTGACAGACGCGATCAAGCAATTCGCCCTGGCCGACCAGGACGACCACGATTTCATCCTGTGCGAAATCGGCGGCACGGTGGGTGATATCGAGAGCCTGCCGTTCATCGAGGCGATCCGGCAGCTGCGCAACGAATTGCCGGTCGACCAGACCTGCCTTGTCCATGTGACGCTGGTTCCATACATCTCGGCCGCTGGCGAGCTCAAGACCAAGCCGACGCAGCACTCTGTGCGCGAGCTGACCAGCCTGGGAGTGCAGCCGAACCTTCTGCTTTGCCGCTGCGAGCACGAATTGCCGGAAACCGAGCGTGCCAAGATTGCGCTGTTCTGCAACGTTCGCAAGGAAGCGGTGATCCAGGCACTCGACGCCAGCAGCATCTATGCGGTGCCCCTGCAATATCATGGCGAGGGACTTGATGCAGAGGTCCTGCGCCATTTCGGCATGCTAGACAGCGCCGAACTGCCTGAATTGTCGGTGTGGGACGATATTGTCGATCGCTACGAGAACCCCGAAGGCGAGGTAACCATTGGCGTTGTCGGCAAATACGTCGGCTTGCCCGATGCTTACAAATCCCTCAACGAGGCGCTGGTTCATGGCGGAATGGCCAACCGCGTCAAGGTCAACATCAAGTGGATCGACGCAGAGATTTTCGAGCAGGATGACAGCGATATCGCTGCCCAGCTTGAGCCCATGCACGCGATTCTCGTGCCTGGCGGATTTGGCGAGCGGGGGTCCGAAGGCAAGATTTCGGCGGTTCGTTTCGCTCGGGAGCGCAACGTACCCTTTTTCGGCATCTGCCTCGGCATGCAGATGGCCTGTGTGGAAGCGGCGCGGTCTGTCGGGATAGCTGCTGCCTCGTCCACGGAGTTTGGCGAGACATCGGAGCCGGTGGTCGGCATCATCACCGAATGGATGAGCAAGGAGGGCCTGCAGCAGCGTTCGGCAGAGACTGATCTGGGTGGAACCATGCGTCTGGGCGCATATGATGCGGTGCTGACCGAAGGCAGCCATGTCTCGGAAATCTATGGCGGGGTAACGCAGATTTCCGAACGTCACCGCCATCGTTATGAGGTCAACTCGGCCTATATGAAGCGGCTTGAGCAGGGCGGATTGAAGTTCTCGGGCATGTCGCCTGACGGGCTGCTTCCGGAAATTGTCGAACGGCCCGATCACCCCTGGTTTGTCGGCGTCCAGTTCCATCCGGAACTGAAGAGCAAACCATTCGATCCGCATCCTCTCTTTGCCGGCTTTGTGGCAGCGGCGCTCAAGCAATCTCGCTTGGTCTGATTTCCCTCTTTGTGGAAATTAACGCCGCCGCAACCATGCGTAGGAAAAATCCCTTGCTATTGCGGTGCAGCAGGGACTAACCCTTAGTTGAAGTTGCCTGCCAGCCTGGTTTCTTCCGGGATCAGGAACGCTGGCAGCAGGGGCATTTTTTCAGATTGCCGAGGCTGGCCCGAAGTGGTTCGCTAACGGCAAGAATTGTTGGTGTAGCAGGCTCTCTACTGCGACCCGGAGAGCTTGTTCTACCGACAGGTCGGCGCAAGTCGTCGAGGGGGCGGAGCCTTGCGGTTCCGCCCCCGAATTTTGTCGGCTGCTCATGCAGCTGGAATTGAAAATCGCTGATCAGGCTGCGTCGGACTGTTCGTCTTCGTCCTTGACCACTTCAAGCGTCTTCTGCCCGCCAATGGCGATCTTCTTCGGACGCATGGCATCGGGAACTTCACGGACCAGGTCGATCAGCAACAGACCGTCTGCCATATCGGCATTCTCGACGCGGACGTAGTCAGCCAGTTCGAAGCGGCGTTCAAACCCGCGATTGGCGATACCGACATGCAGCATCTCGCCTTCGGGCAGTTCGTCGCGCTTCTTGCCCTGGACGACGAGCAGGTTCTGCTGCGCGGTGATGTCGATGTCCTGCGCGCGGAAACCGGCAACTGCCAGGGTGATGCGGTATTCGTCATCGCCGCGACGTTCGATGTTGAAAGGCGGGTAATTGTCACCACCGTTGTTGCGATGCTGCTTCTCGAGCAGGTCGAACAGGCGATCAAAGCCCACGGTCGAGCGGCGATAAGGGGTAAAATCCATACGGTTCATTTCAACAAATCCTCCAATGAGCAATTTGACAATGGCGGGGCCCGCATTCGGCACCCCGTCAGACCGCTATGCCTCGCATAACGGCTGCAAAAAAGATAATGTGGCTTTCGCCGGATTCAAGAGTTGCCAAGCAACTGGAATAAGGGAAGAATCAGCATCATGGCCAAAGTCGAAATCTATACCAAAGCACTATGCGGATTCTGCCACCGGGCAAAGCGACTGCTCGATTCCAAAGGGGTTGAGTATGCCGAGTACGATATAACCCTGGGCGGAGAGAAACGTCGCGAGATGATCGAACGCAAGCCTGACGCGCGAACGGTCCCGCAGATATTTATCGATAACCAGTCGATCGGCGGATCGGATGATCTCGCCGCGCTTGAGAGAGAAGGCAAGCTGGACGCCTTGCTGGGCTTGTGAGCGCCTGAAGCCATGCGCATTGCTCTTCTCCAGATGTGCAGCGGGACTGACCCGCAAGCCAATGCAGATGCCATCACGGAGGCTGTCGCAACCGCTCGCGAGGGCGGGGCGGAGATGCTCTTTACTCCGGAAATGTGCGGGATGCTGGATCGAGACCGCAAGCGGGCTGCGACCAAGATCGTTCCCCCGGAAGAAGATCTGGTGCTGGCAGCGGTGCGTGAAGCGGCAGCATCGTACGGGATCGCCGTTTCGCTGGGATCACTCGCTGTCGAACGGGACGATGGGCGGTGGGCAAATCGCGCATTCGTGATCGACAAAACGGGCGCAATTGCTGCGACCTATGACAAGATCCATATGTTCGATGTCGAGCTGGAAACCGGTGAAAGCTGGAAGGAAAGCGCTGCCTATGCAGCGGGTGATCACGTCGTCAGCACAGCCGTTGAAGGTCTGGGTACATTGGGGCTTTCGATCTGCTACGATATCCGCTTTCCGGCGCTTTTCCAGGAGCTTGGGCAGCGAAGGTGTGATGCCATCGCAATTCCGGCCGCATTCACCAAGCCGACAGGCGCAGCGCACTGGCATGTGTTGCAACGTGCCCGCGCAATAGAGGCCAGTGCCTTCGTGATCGCGGCCGCGCAGGTCGGCAAACATGAAGACGGGCGCGAGACATACGGCCACTCGCTGGTCATCGACCCCTGGGGCGAGGTCGTGCTCGATATGGGCGGGCAGGAGCCCGGACTTGGCTTTGCGGACATCGACCTTGCCCGCATCGAAAGCGTGCGGCGACAGCTGCCCAGTCTTGCCAATCGCCGTGATATCCCTAAATCGGGCCGCCAATGATCGTGTTCGACCTTTCTTGCGAAGCTGGCCATGCCTTTGAAGGCTGGTTCAGGTCGTCCGAAGACTTCGCTTCGCAGAAGGAGCGGGGCCTGTTGTGCTGTCCGCAATGCGGCACTGCAGAGGTCATCAAGGCGCCGATGGCGCCAGCGGTTCCGCGTAAAGGCAGCCAGCAGAGGGTTGATGAGAGCGAGCCCCTTCCTGCCCAGTCCGGGGCCGGGGAAGGGCAAGCGGTGTCAAACGCCCCTATGCCGCCCGAGGTCCAGCAAGCGCTTGAAAAACTGGCAGAGGCACAGGCCCGGGCACTCAAAAAAAGCAAATGGGTTGGCGACAAATTCGCCGAGGATGCCCGCGCCATGCACTATGGCGAACGCGAGGCTGAAGCGATCCACGGCGAAACCAGCGTGGAAGAGGCCGAGCGGCTTCTGGAAGAAGGCATCGAGGTTGCACCCCTGCCGTTCCCGATCAGCCGGCCTGACGAGTTGAACTAGGCAAATTCTGAACCGAGAACCATAGGCTGGACATGCGCTTGCGTTCGTTCAGTCGAAGAGCGAGATTCGAACCCAATTTGGTTCGCAAGGGCGACTGCCCGTCCGGAGCGGGGCAGCTTGCCTGCCCGCATAGCGAGGAGGAAGGTGCGGATGCACCTTCCAAATTCAAAAGTGGTGCGCCCGACAGGATTCGAACCTGTGGCCCCCGGATTAGGAATCCGATGCTCTATCCGACTGAGCTACGGGCGCACTCAAAGCCCCTCTAGTCGCGTGGTCAGAAGCGCACAACCACCTTGCCGATCTGCTGGTTCGATTCGAGATAGGCGTTGGCTTCAGGAAGCGATTCCAACCCTTCGAACGTCCTTGCAATGACTGGTGAGAGTTTGCCCTTTTCGATGCCCGCAAGGATGGTTTTTCTTGCGCTTTCAAAGCGTTGTGAATGGTTCCATATCTCGCTTGCAACCCAACCGCGCATGCTTGCGCCTTTGAAAGCCATTGGCCAATGCGGGTAGGGGGTCGGCTCCCCGCTCAGACCACCGTATACGAACAGGATGCCCCGCGGCGCGAGTGCTTGTGCAAGCGTATCGACATAGGGGCCGCCAACCGGATCGAAAGCGCAGCGTGCACCGACGCCTTTGGTAATTTCCATGACCCGCGCGACGAGGTCTTCTTCCTGCGTAGCGATGACGTGTGCGGCTCCCAGTTCGCGCAGCGCCTCTGCCTTGGCGCTGGTGCGCGTTGCCGCGATGGGGATGGCGCCGGCCCAATTGCACAGCTGGATCGCGGCAAGGCCGACGCTGGAGGAAGCTGCAGGGATGATCACCGCGTCATTGGGGCCGACATTGGCCACCTCATAAACAGCATAAGCCGTCATGTACTGCATCCAGATTGCAGCTGCCTGCTCGGCTGATAGGCCTTCGGGAGCGGGAAGCAGCATGTGCGTGGCCACGATTGCCTCGTCTGCCCAGATGCCATATTCGCCCTGGCTGATCTTCGGCAGCACGCAAACGCGATCACCCGGCGCGTAATCCGTCACGTCTTCACCAACAGACAGAATAGTGCCGACACCTTCATAGCCGATCAGGCTGGGTAGCTGTGGCTGCACAGGATATTTGCCCGCGCGATACATCGCTTCCGCGCGGTTGAGGCCAACCGCCTCGACCTTGATGCGGACTTCGCCTTCACCGGGCTCACCGATATCCAGATCATCGATCTGCAGCTGTTCCGGTCCGCCAGTCTCGTGGAAACGTATCACCCTGGTCACATGTCTCTCCCTCGTTGTGCGCCATTGTTGCAGGCAGGACCACGGGCTGTCCAGCACAACGCTGACGCGCAAAAGAAAGGGGCCCCATCCGAAGATGGAGCCCCTGACTTTTCAGCTTGTTGCTTCGATCAGAACTGGAGGTTCGCACCGAAGTAGAAGCGACGACCGTTGGTGTCGTAGAACGAGGAGTTGTACGAACCACCCGACAGCTGGCCGATCGACGGATCAGCAGCAGTGTTGATGTTGCCCAAGGGCGGAGCCTTGTTGAACAGGTTATCAACACCAAAGCGCAGGTTGACCGCATCGTTCACCGAGTACGTGCCGTTCAGGCTGAACAGGTTGTACGACGGGAAGCCGGTGGTCGGTGTCGGAGCACCCGTGGTGGCTTCGGTCGCGTCTTCGATCGACGGACGGTGCTGCCACTGCAGGTTGATCGTAGCCGGACCAACGGCATAGCCGAGGTTGGCGAAGATACGATACTCGAACACACCGCTGTTCAGGCCGTTTTCACCGGTACCCAGAGTGCCGACATAATCGACCAGCGGCAGGAGGCCTGCAAGCGAGGTCGACTTGAAGTCGATCTGGTAGTTGGCAAGAACGTTCATGTTCAGGGTGCCCGGACCAACGTCCATGCCCCAGTCCAGCTGCACGTCGATACCGGAGAGCTTGAACTCACCGTTGTTCACATAGGTACGGTTCACGTTACCCAGTGCACCGGTCGCGTTACGCGGCACGTTCTGACAGAACTGCGAGTTTGCAACGTCCAGATCGCTGCCGGCCCAAGCCGGGTTCAGAGCCGGATCGTAGCACTGCTGCAGTGCCACAGCCACAGTCTGTTCGCCAATGGCGTCCTTCACGTGGATGCTGTACCAGTCAACCGACAGGCGCAGGCGGTTCAGGGCTTCGCTCGCGAACGGTGAGTTGATCACCATACCCGCAGTCCAGGTGTTCGCGACTTCGGGAACCAGGTTGGGGTTACCAACCGTGGTCGGGAAAGCGAAACCGAAGGTCGAGCTGCTCTGCACGCCGTTGTAGTAGTTGTCCGCAGCAGACGGATCGCCCGACTGGGCCATCTGAATGCGGCAAACCGCTTCCACGCGGGCACCGTTGGCATTGCCACCGTCGAACTGGTCACCAGTCTGGTTGGCCGAGAACGACAGCGGGTTGGCCAACGAGCAGGGGTCACCAGCGGTGTTGACACCGAAGGTCTGCGACGCCTGCAGGAACAGCTCACCGATGTTCGGCGCACGTTCTGCACGGTTGAAACCGCCACGGAAACGCAGCCAGTCGGTCACTTCCCAGTCACCCAGGATCTTGTAGGTGTAGGAGGTGCCGGTGGTCGAGTAGTCCGAAATACGGCCACCCAACTCAAGGTTGAACTGCTGGATACCCGGAATGTCAGCAAGGATCGGAACCAGAAGCTCGCCGTACAGTTCGTGCACGTCGAAACCTGCTTCCACGTTACCGCTCGGGTAAATACCCAGAGCCTGGTCCTGGAAGGAGCGGCCCTGAGTGGTCAGCGTGTCGTTGTCGAACTCGTACTGCAGCTCACGGAAGCTGCCGCCGAGTGCGATACCGACTTCACCAGCCGGAAGATCGACCAGGCCGCCGCTGAGGTTGATTTCAGCAATGGTCTGGGTGACTTCACCGCGGTTCTTCAAGTCCGCACGAATGGCTTCAAGGCAGTCCTCGGAGAACCCGCCAGCCGGCGGATTGTAGAGGTTCAGGCCAGTCGTACAAGAGCCGCTGGATGCACCGAAACCGAAGTTCGGCGGACCCTGGTTGCCCTGCTCGAAGAAGCCTTCACCGAAGTTCGGTGCGCCCACAACTGCCTGGAAACGCGACAGCGAGTAGACACCGGTCTGCTTCGCGTAGGTCGACGAGATACCGTGGCTCACGAAAGCTTCCCAGACGAAGGACGTGCTGGGGATGGAGCCTTCGAGACCTGCGGTCAGGTTGTAGGTGGTGACGTCCGTGAAGGTTTCACGATCATCAAACAGCAGTGACTGCACACGGAACGGACCGCCCGGGTTGTCGCGGCTGTCAAGCAGCGTCTGCATGGCCGGCGGCAGGATGCCGTCGTCGAGGTTCGCCGGATCGATTTCAACCGTCCAGCCGTTAACGGCCGGACCCGGCTCGTTGCGGGTGAAGGTCTCGACGTGGCTGAACAGTGCCTGGCCGAACACACCGATCCAGTCATTGATCTCGTAGTTGCCGCGAGCGAACGCATTGTAACGCGTCAGCGGCAGGATCAGGTACAGGTTGGTGTTATTGGTGCCGATCGCACCGTTGATCGACTGCTTGTAGGCAGGATCGTCAAGCGGAGCGTTGCCGGTGCCGAAGTTCGACGTTGTGCCGTTGGCGCCAATGGTGAACGGTGTGCCATCTGGTGCAAAGTACACCGTTGCATCCGCGTTGGCAGGCGCATTCGGGAACACTGTCGTATAGTCAGGCAGGTTGCCGGGCGAAGAGAAGCCCGGAGCCGGGATGAAGAACTGGGTGCCGCCGATGTTCGGATCGGCCCACAGGTCCTGGTACCAGCTACGATCGCGCTGGAAGTTGGCTTCGCGAGTGTTCATCGACATCGCGAGGGACACGTTGCCGCGGCCATCTGCGAAGTCAGCACCCATGATGCCGGACAGCTGGTATTCGAAGTTGTCGCCTTCCTGGGTGATGCCAACCTGGCCATCCAGTTCAAGACCTTCGAAGTTCTTCTTCAGGATGAAGTTGGTAACACCGGCCACAGCGTCAGCACCGTAGGTTGCCGATGCACCGCCCGAGATCACTTCGACGCGCTCGATAGCGGCCGAGGGGATCGTGGAGATGTCGACCACGCCCGATGCGTTGCCCGGCGTACCGCGACGACCGTCGATCAGGACGAGGTTACGGTTGGTACCGATACCGCGCAGCGACACGGTTGCAGCACCCGGGGTGTTGGTTGCGGTCGGCTGAATGTCGCCGCCTGCAGTCGGGGTCTGCGCCGGCACGAACTGCGGCAGACGGTTGAGGTTGGATTCGATTGCGGCCGTGGACGACTGTTCCAGCAGGGCTTCGTCAACGGTGACGAACGGGCTGTTGGAATTGAAGTCCTGGGTAGCAATACGCGAACCGGTGACGATGATGCGATCTTCGTCATCCTGATCCTCGTCCTGCGCCATTGCCGGTGCGGCAAAGGCGAGGGTACTGGCCCCACCGGCCAGCAGGACAGCCTTGAAGACCGCCTTGTTGCTAAAACTCCTCACTTGGTGCTCCCTTCACAGTGAACGCGGGAAAACAGGCTCCCCGCGATTTCCTATCCTTCCGCCTGGCTGCCGACCGTGGCCGGTGACCGAGTGCACACGCCAGGATTGACGCATGCCACGACGGCTGAATTTGCAGGGTTGGAAAAAGTTGGTCTCCGGACAATCCGGACCACTCGTTTATGGCTGTTCAAGCCATGTTGAGTGCCTCTCCTCCCCCAGCAGACATACCCTTTTAGGAGGGCTAATCCGCAGATTTACGCACATATTCGCCTAGTTTGACAGTGTCCAGAGGCACTATGCGGGCAATTGAGGGAAACTGGTGAAAGGGTTGGCATCCAGATCGAGATTCTTGCTCTTACAATGGTTTCATTGGAAATCGGAAGTGAATAAAATGGTGTATTAACAATGCCATAATGGGCGAATGTCGCTCATGGGACATGAAGGTGTTGCCCTGCTGCATCGCCGGATAAACTTCCGATGAATGGGCAACAACTTGACTTTGTCTGGCAAGTTGTGCGCTGTGGCACAAAGCGCGAATCCGGGGCAATGCCGAACTTTCCAGATAGCTGGAGCGGCAGGTCAAATACGCGCTGAAGGAGGGCGCTTCAGATTATGGAATCCCGTGATGGGCAAGAACAGCCATCTGGACGAGATCCGACGTTGGCAGGGGTGCCGTGGCGCAAGGTCTTGCTCGACCATGCCACGAGCGTTTGGAAAGCGGCGCGGGCCTCTTCCAACAGTAACGCGCTGGGAATCGAGCCTGAACAAGAGGCGTATGAGTCGGTCGAGGCAGCTCTCGGACCCATGGCAAAGGAAGCCCTGCGGATTGTGGAAGCCTATGCGATTGGCGCGGCATCTACCGGAAATGCAGGCGAAGAAGGTGAAATGGTGCCGCCGCCCGAGTTCCTGGTGCGGCTCAATGTCATCCTCAACGGGATTGAACCTGCGGTGTCCGGCACGCAGAGCGAGGCGCGGTCCCCGTCTGTCATCCAGAGCGATCTGTGGCAGCTGCTCTACAAGGTGCGTGAAAGTGCCGAAATGGCATATGCACGAGAACTCGCGTTGGTCGAACTCGACCGGCGGATATTGTTTCTCCTGCACAATGTAGGTCCGCTGGTGCCTGCGGGCATATCCAGCGCCGTTGGCGTGGACAAGGCACAGGTCAGCCGCTCGGTCAAACGCCTGCTGGAGATCAAGATGATCGAGCGCGCCCAGCTGCGTTCTCCCTTGAAGTTGACGCGAAAGGGTGTGGAACACAGCGAACGACTGTTGCG
>JAUIJI010000083.1 GCA_030431435.1 Alphaproteobacteria bacterium
CTTCCACGCTGAACGGGTCGGCGCAATCGTCGATCAGGATCAGCCCGCCCGCGCCCACCGCATCGCCGGTGCGCAGCATGGTGCCGAGGTTGCCGGGATCGCGCAGCGCTTGCGCCACCAGCCAGATTTTCGAATCTGACCGGTCAAGCGATGCCAGCGAAGTGTCGAATTCGGCAAACACGCCCGCCACGCTTTGCGCATTGTCCTTGCCGGTGATCTTGGAGAGGATATCGGGCGAAGTCTCGATGATCTCGCCGCCTGCTGCCTCCACCGCCGCTTCCAGCTCATCGAGCAGCGGATGGGAATCGCGCCGGGCGCTCATCACCAGCATTTGCGGCACATGGCCGCTTGTCCGAGCATCGGTCAGCAGGCGCAATCCTTCGGCGAGGAATGCGCCCGCAGCCTTGCGGTGCTTCTTCTCGCGCAGGGAGCGCAAATACTTGACCGTGGGGTTGGAAAAGCCGGTGATCTCGCGGCGCATGATAGCTAGCGGTCCTCGCCGAATCCGTCTTCGACCATGTCCACCAGTTCCGCCAGCCGTGCTTCGCAATTGTTGCCCGATACGCGGATTTCCACCGTATCGCCCTTTGCTGCGCCTAGCATCATCAGGCCCAGGATCGATCCGCCTGCCGCTTCATTGCCGTCCTTGGCAACGGTGACCCTGGCGTCCGTCATCCTTGCCACCGCACCCACGAATTTCGCGCTTGCCCGCGCGTGCAACCCGCGCTTGTTGACGATTTCCACTGATTGACTTGCTTCCGACAGTGTAACCTCCCCAAGCGGTTAGCCTCTGATAAGGAAGCCCTTATGCATCCTGTCCGAGGAATTCGGAAGCCATTGTAATGTAGTTACGCCCAGCGTCGCGTGCGGCGCCGGCTGCGGCGGCCAGCGTCATCTCCTTGCGCGCGCCGGCAAGACGGATCAGCATCGGCAGGTTGATCCCGGCGATCACTTCGGTGCGGCCTTCCTCCAGCAGCGAGATGGCGAGGTTGGACGGGGTGCCGCCGAACAGGTCTGTCAGGATGATGACGCCGGTGCCCGAATCGACATGCTCGATCGCGGCGGCGATCTCGTCCCGGCGCTGCTCCATATCGTCATTGGGGCCGATGCAGATGGTGGCCACGTCTTCCTGCGCGCCGACCACATGCTCCATCGCGTGAACGAATTCCTCGGCGAGATGGCCGTGGGTTACCAGAATGATTCCGATCATGTGTGCATGCAACTCTGGAAAAGGGAGGGGGTCCTGAATGCCATTGCTGTGCTGGTCACGGGTTTTGCGGTCCTTCTACAAGTTCTGCCGCGCGTGAACCCAGATTGCGATGGAGGACAGTGGGCGAAAAGCCTGCTTCGCGCAAGGCTTGTGCCATGGTTTCAGCACTGAATACCGAACGGTGTCTCCCGCCGGTACAGCCAAAGCCGATGTTGACGTAGCTCTTGCCCTGTTCGGCATATTGCGGAAGCAGTTCGAGCACCAGATCGCGGATCTTTGCGAAAGCGGACTGGAACACCGGGTTCGCGGAAATATAGTCTGCCACCGGCGCATCGAGGCCGGTGAGTTCCTTCAGCCCCGGTTGCCAGTGCGGATTGTCCAGGAAGCGCATGTCGAAGACGAGATCGATCCCCGGCGGCAATCCGCGCGAAAAGCCGAAGCTGGAGACGATCACGCTCATCTGCCCCGGCGAGGAATGGGCGAACTGGTCGCGGATCGTCTGTTTCAGGTCATTGGTGGTGAAATCGGTGGTGTCGATCAGCACGTCAGCCCAGCGGCGCAGGGGTGAGAGCAGTTCGCGCTCCGCCTTGATGCCGGAAGAGACCGGCAAGTCGCGGGCGAGGTGATGGCGGCGGCGCGTTTCGTCAAAGCGGCGATTGAGTTCATGGCCGGCGCAATCGAGGAACAGCGTGGTCAGCTCCACGTCCTCGCGCGCGGAAAGCTCTTTCACCTGCTCGATAATCTCGGCCGGGACGAAGCCGCGCGTGCGGCAATCGAAACCGATGGCGAGAGACGAGCCGTCCTGCTCACCGCCGATCAGCCTGTCGAGCAGGCGGATGGGGAAGTTGTCGATCGATTCCCAGCCCAGGTCCTCCAGCTCGCGCAAGGCCGTGGACTTCCCGGCACCGAGCATGCCGGTGACGAGAAGGATGCGCTGTCGGCTCGGGGTGGAGTCGGTGGGCATTCGGCGGCGTGTGCCCCTCTCTGATGGAAAAGGGAAGGCCCTAACGACGAATGGCATATTTCCGGACAGCCCATTGCGCGCGCAACGGCAGGGCAGGGGTGTCAGGATAGAGCGCAATTGCAGGCACTTGCTGGCCGTGGATGTCTTCCTGACCTGCCGTGTCGACAAATCGCGGCGCATCCGGTCGCAGGCGGAGAAGGAGGCCCACCGGCCCTTCGCTGACCGGCATTTCCACCAGCCCGACATTGCGTATCTCGATCAGCCCCCGGGTATTGGGCGGGGGGCTGGCCCATAGCGAGCCATCGCGCATGGCAAGGCTCACCCCGTCATCGCCCACCAGCCTGGCTCCGCGATCGATCAGCGCCAGCGCGAGCGAGGATTTGCCCGCGCCGGGTTCTCCCTCGATCAGCACGGCCACGCCATCGACCAGCACGCAGGTGGCCTGTCGCAGGCAGGGGGCACGATCAGCCACGGCTCACCCGACGGGCAGATCGAGCACGAGGCAAGCGCCGGTTTCGGCATCGGGATTGTCGGAGACGAACAGCGTGCCGTTATGTGCTTCGGCAATGGTGCGGGCGATGTTGAGGCCAAGCCCGGAATGGTTGCCGAAGCCGTCTTCCTCCGGCCTGTCGGAATGGAAGCGGCGGAACACCTTCTCGCGCTCGCCTTCAGGGATGCCCGGCCCCTCGTCACAGACAGAGGCGAGAACCCGCCCGTCGGCCTTGCGAATATGCACTTCCACCGTGCCGCCCGCAGGCGAGAAGGAGACCGCATTGTCCAGCAGGTTTTCGGCAATCCGCTCAAGCTGCAAGGCCACGCCCATTACCGTGCATGGTGGGCTGTCGTGCCGCAATACGACATTGCATCCCGCGTGGCTGCCGCGATTTTCGCGCGTGCGGATGATGTTGTCGAACAGGGCGACCATGTCCACCAGCTCGAAACGGGAACGGCTGATTTCGGCATCGACGCGGCTGGCTTCGGAGATTTCGGACACCAGCCGGTCAATCCGCTGCACGTCATGCGCGGCGATATCCACCAGCTGGTCATGCAGGGCCTGGTCCTTCACCCGGGGCAGGCTTTCGGTGGCGCTGCGCAAGGACGCGAGCGGGTTCTTGATCTCATGCGCGACATCGGCGGCGAAGCTCTCCACCGCGTCGATCCGGTGGCGCAGAGCCGCCGTCATGTCCGATACGGCGCGGGCCAGCACGCCGATCTCGTCGCTGCGTTCCTGCATGCGCGGCACTTCCACCTCGCGCTCGCGCCCGGTGCGTACCAGCACGGTGGCGCGGACAAGGCGGCGCAGCGGCTGGATGATGGTGTTGGCAAGGTAAAGCGAGAGGATGATGGATACGATCAGCGAGAGGGCGATGATTGTCATCACATTGGCGCGCGCCTCGCGCACGGCAGCGGTGATATCCACCGCGTTGCGGGTGGTGAGCAGGGTCACGCCGTTGAGGCCCACGGGAGCAGCAGCGTTGATCACCGGCGTGCCATCGGGCGCGCTGCGCAAGGTGATCTGCGAAAGACCCTGCGCGCGGGCGCGAACCAGTTCGGGCCAGGCGTCGGCGCTCTGCTCCTCCGGCTCGATATAGGGCGGCGGCGAAGGGGCACCCACGGCGAAGTTCACTGCGCTGTCTGTCCAGCGGGCAAGATCTTCGAAGAAGGGTTCTGCCACCGGGTCATCGAAGGTGAAGCTGGGCTGGGTGTCCAGTTCGAAGCTGTCTGCCCACAATCGCCCTTCGGCATCATACATCCGCAGCCGCATCCGCTGTTCCTTGCCGATCTGGATCAGCAGCGCTTCCTGCCTTTCGCGCGATGCACCGGCGAGGGCTTCGGCGGTGATCTGCGCCTCGATACGGGCCAGCTTGTAGCGTTCGTCCAGCAATTGCCGGCGATAGGAATCGAGGAAGAACAGGCTGCCGGCGAGCACCAGCAAGGGGATCAGGTTCACCGCAAGGATCCGCGCGGTGAGCGAGGATCCGAGCGGGAAGGCAAGCCGCTCCAGCCGACCGGCGCTGACGATATCTTCAGCCATCGGAGAAGGAATAGCCCGCGCCGTAAAGCGTTTCGATACTGGCAAACTCGCCATCCACCACGCGGAACTTGCGGCGCAGGCGTTTGATGTGGCTGTCCACCGTGCGATCATCGACGAAGACATCGTCAGGGTAGGCGGCATCCATCAGCTGGTTGCGGCTCTTGATAACACCGGGGCGCATGGCCAGCGCTTCGAGGATCAGGAACTCGGTAACGGTGAGCGAGACCGGCTGGCCGTCCCATGTTACCTGGTGGCGTGCCGGGTCCATCCGCAAGCGCCCGCGCTCGATAAGGCTGTTCTCGCTTGGCTGCGGCGTTGCCGTCTCGCCTTCGCTTTCAACGACCGGCGCAGCACGCCGCAGGATCGCGCGGATGCGGGCAAGCAGCAGGCGCTGGCTGAAAGGCTTGGCGATATAATCGTCCGCCCCCATCGCAAGGCCAGCCTCCTCGTCCTCCTCCTCGTCCTTGCTGGTCAGGAAGATCACCGGCAGGTCGCTCGTCTCGCGCAGGCGGCTGAGCAGTTCCATCCCGTCCATCCGGGGCATCTTGATATCGAACACGGCAAGGTCCGGCGGGTTGCTGCGCAGTGCGGAAAGCGCCGCTTCGCCATCGCTGTAGACACGGGTAGCATAGCCTTCGGCCTGCAGAGCGATGGACAGGGTGGTGAGGATGTTGCGGTCATCATCGACCAGCGCGATGGTGCGCGGGCTGTCAGCCTCGCTCACGCCATCCTGCGCGGTTTCCTCGCTCATCCGAAAGCCCTTCATGCTGCACCAATGCTGCAGCAGAAGGCCTACGCCCAAAGCCCTGTCGAAACAATGGCTGGAAGGGCTCTTGTGAAACTATCGCCAGCCTCGATCTTGCTGTCCGGAATTTTGCCGCAATCCTCCTCCAGTGCGAAAATTGACGGAATCGATATCGCCCACTAAGGGCCTCAACCAAAGCTGCCCGGCGAAGGAGAGATGAGCCGGCGGCCGTTCCGCCAGGGAGAATATTTCAGTGTCCAAGCCGCTTTCCGTTTCGCTTGCCGATCAGGGCATCGCCACCGATGCAAAACTGCACACCAACCTCGGCACTGCCGCACTGGTAGAGCACGCGCTCGAGAGGGGCGAAGGCAAGCTTGCCGCGGAAGGCCCGCTGGTGGTGGAAACGGGGCGCTTCACCGGCCGGAGCGTGAAGGACAAGTTCGTTGTCCGCGATGCCACCACGGAAGACACGATCAACTGGGGCGCCATCAACCAGCCGATGAGCCCGGAACACTTCGCCAACCTCAAGGCAGACTTCATGGCCGAAGTGGCCAAGCAGGACGAGCTTTACGTGGCAGACCTGTTCGGCGGATCGCAGCCCGAATATCGCGTCAATGTCCGCGTCATCACGCAGATGGCATGGCACTCGCTGTTCGTGCGCACGCTGCTGGTCCGCCCGACTGCAGAGGAACTGGACGGCTTCTCTCCCGAATACACCATCATCAACCTGCCCAGCTTCAAGGCAGACCCGGAACGCCACGGCTGCCGTTCGGACACGGTGATCGCGGTCAACTTCACCGAAAAGCTGATCCTGATCGGCAACACCGAATATTCGGGTGAAATGAAGAAGGGCGTTTTCGGCCTGCTCAATTACCTGCTGCCCGAACAGGGCGTGATGCCGATGCACTGTTCCGCCAATATCGGCGCGGATGGCAAGACGGCGATCTTCTTCGGCCTGTCGGGCACCGGCAAGACCACGCTTTCGGCTGATGCCAGCCGCACGCTGATCGGCGATGACGAGCACGGCTGGTCGGATTCGGCGGTCTTCAACTTCGAAGGCGGCTGCTACGCCAAGGTGATCGACCTTTCGGCAGAGGGGGAGCCGGAAATCTACGCCACCACCAAGATGTTCGGCACCATCCTCGAAAACGTGGCGATGGACGAGGACACGCGCGAGATCGACTTCACCGATACCAGCAAGACCGAGAACACCCGCGGCGCCTATCCGATCCACTTCATTCCGAACACTTCGGAAAAGAACCTCGGCCCGGTTCCGTCGAACGTGGTGATGTTGACGGCTGACGCATTCGGCGTGATGCCGCCCATCGCGCGGCTGACCCCGGAACAGGCGATGTATCACTTCTTGTCAGGCTACACCGCCAAGGTGGCCGGTACCGAAATCGGCGTGACCGAGCCGGAAGCGACCTTCTCCACCTGCTTCGGTGCTGCCTTCATGCCGCGCCACCCGTCGGAATATGGCAACCTGCTGAAAAAGCGCATTGCCGAAGGCGATGCCCAGTGCTGGCTGTTCAACACCGGCTGGACCGGCGGCAAGTACGGCGTGGGCAACCGTATGCCGCTCAAGGCGACGCGCGGCCTGCTCAACGCAGCGCTCGACGGCAAGATGGACGATGTGGAATACCGCAAGGATCCGAACTTCGGCTTCGATGTGCCGGTCTATGTCCCGGCGCTGGACGAACTCGGCATCGACCAGGGTATCCTCGATCCGCGCAGCACCTGGGCGGACAAGGAAGCCTATGACGCGATGGCGCAGCACCTGGTGCAGCTGTTCGTGGACAATTTCGAGCAGTTCACCGCCTATGTCGATGACGGCGTGAAGAAGGTTGCGCTGCAAAGCGCGTAACGCGGCTTACACAAACAGGCGACAGACGGGGGCGGGGCCGGATGCGGCTGCCGCCCCCTTCTTTTGACTTGCGCCAATGACCTGCGCCGTGGTCCTCTCCATATCGGCATGAGTCGTAACGCATGGGAGATAGGTGATGAGCATACTCGATGAAGTCCTCAAAGGTATTGGCGGTGCACCGGACGACGTGGTGAACCTGGCCGAGAAAGTCGGCATTTCGCCCGCTATGGCGGAAAAGGCGGTGGCGGCCCTCGGCCGTTCGCACCAGATGCAGGGCGATACGGTGGAACTGGCGTCGGCCCAGACCGGGCTCGATACCAATATCCTGTCGACCATTGTCGAACAGATCGGCGGCGAAGGTTCGCTGACGCATTTTTCCTCGATGCTGGAAAACCATCCGCAGGCGAAAGGGCTGCTCGACATGCTCGACCGTGACGGTGACGGCAATCCGCTGAATGACATTGCCGGCATGGCAAAGGGGTTCTTCGGGAAGAAATGACCGGCATCCCGATTACTGTTTACGGTAAAGAGGGTTGACATTTAGAGCCAAATAGGTTAATTGCCCTGCCGTTGTTCCAGCCGGAACGGCATATCGGATCGGGGGCGGGCAAGGCCGGCTTGTTCCTCTTCCATGTGACGAAGGGCTCCACCGGGGCACTTCGTCCATCGCGACCGGCGCGGTGTTGCCAGGGCGGGGCGTCAATCCTCCTCAGCCAGCACGCTGCATACCGGTAGCGGCACGGGGATGTTCTCTCCCGCTACTGCTGCCTCAACCTGCCCATTGCAGGCAGGCTCTCAGGCGGCGGATTGGGGAGCCATCGGCGCGGCGTAATCAGTCGCGGAAAGTGGCAGGGGCATGCGATCCCGCCTACTGCCGCTTTCGCCCCGTGCCCGTTCAAGGGCAGAGCGGCAAGGCCATTCCAGCGCCGTGGCAGGCGCGCCACCTTCCGCCAATCGCAAAGACAGGCACATGCCACCGCATACCCGCCCGCGCACCTTCCCGGTGCCGTGCCGGTCGCGCGATCTGACATTTATTCAGCAGGCGTAATGTCCGGGTTCGCCGCCGGATATCTCGCCGTGCTGGCGAGCAGGGGATTCTGCAGCTAGAGAGGCTGATATGTCCGACTTGATCCTCTCCATCATCACGCTTGCGGCCTTTGTGCTGCTGGGCGGTTCGTTCTACCTTTGGCGCAAGCAGGGGGCGAACCGGCAGGCGCTGCTGATGGCGATCCTGTCCTTCGTGATGCTCGCCAATGTGTTGATCTGGGCTATCCCGGTGGAAGGCGAAGGGGGGGGCGATGCTGCGTCCGACACCGCCCCCGTTGACTGAGTAACCCCTTCGCTGCAGCGGGCACTGCGACCCCAAGCCAACGGTTGGAGAAAGCGGGAATTGTCAGGCGATCAATCCTCGGGGATGATCCAGCTGACCCTGCCGCGATAGGTCCCGGCCACTCTCGAGCCGGTGGCATCGGTTGCCGGTTCAAATCGCGCCCGCCGTTCGATCACTTCGCAGGCCTTCGCATCGAGGATTTGGTGACCGGTGGAAGAGAGGATGCGGCACTGCGTCACCCGGCCATCGCTGCCCACGTCCAGCGCATAGCTCAGGTCGCCCTCCCACCCGCGGGTGAGCGCGCGGCGGGGATAGTCATTGGTGCTGACCCAGCCGACCGGGCCGTTGGTGGGAGAGGGAGCCTTGGGCGTATAGGTGGGGGCAGGCGGCTCGATCGAAATAGCGCTTTCCAACAAGCCTGTGTCGATCCTATCGAGAGGGCGAATCGGATCGATATCGGCCAGCGCCACCTGCGGCGTCTGGGAAAGGTCGAAGTCCGTCGTCGGTGCCACGGGCGGAATGTACTGGTCCACCTGCTTCGGGGCGACGGTGTTGGTCGGTTCGACCGGGTCCTTCGGCGTGGGCGGCGGCAGTTCGACGATCACGTTGGTGCCTTCCAGCCCTGGATCCTCGGGCGGGGCGACATATTTGATCGTCAGGCCTGCCGCGAGGCCAAAGGCGAGGGCAATATGGACCAGCGCCACGCCAGTAGCGCCCGCCAGTTTCTTGTGGGTGTGTCCGGTGTCGGTATAGGCCATGTCAGTCACTCCTTTTCCCAACAGCTTCGATGTCTGTCACCGCGCCACTGCGGTCGCATCGAATGCATGTGATAGTGTAACATTACACGACGATACAATTTGATACAAGTCCCGTTGCCAATGGACAATAGGCAGGGGTGATCGCTGGCGGATCAGCGCCAGTTATTCGTTTCAGGTCAGGAGTTTACGGGGCCGCGATCAGGTGATCGGGCAGGACGGATCGAGACGGAAGTCGAGATATTTGTCCACCGAGCCCTTCAGCTCATCCATCTCGTTTTCGAAGAAATGGTTGGCCCGCGGGATCTCGTCATGGTGGATGGTGATGTGCTTCTGCGTGCGCAGCTTGTCGACCAGCTTCTGCACGCTGTTGGGCTGCACCACCGTGTCCGCTGTACCCTGGATGAAGATGCCCGAGGCGGGGCAGGGGGCAAGGAAGCTGAAATCATAGAGGTTCGCCGGCGGGGCAATCGAAATGAAGCCGCGTATTTCCGGGCGGCGCATCAGCAATTGCATGCCGATCAGCGCACCGAAGGAAACGCCGGCCACCCAGGTTGTCTGGGCTTCCGGGTGGATCGACTGCACCCAGTCGAGCGCCGAAGCTGCATCGGACAATTCGCCAATGCCGTTGTCGAAGCTGCCCTGGCTCTTGCCCACGCCGCGGAAATTGAAGCGCAAAGTGGCGAAACCACGGTCGACGAAATTCTTGTAGAGCATCTGCACGATGCGGTCATTCATCGTGCCGCCACCCTGCGAATGCGGGTGCAGGATCATGGCCACGGGCGCACGCGGGCGCGGTCCGGGAGAGAAGCGGCCTTCCAGTCGTCCTTCGGGGCCGGGGAAAATCACGTGAGGCATGGCGTTTGAGCTCTGTTCTTTGATGGATGGCAGAACGCGCGGGTGGCGCGCCTGAAGTGGGGGCCTATATAGGAAAAGAGTTCCATTTCGCAATTATTCGATGAGCCGTCCCATTCAGCAGCGCATTTATCTCGACCACGCCGCCACCACGCCGCTGCGCCCGGAGGCGAAAGCGGCGATGGAGGAGGGCTTTGCGATCTGGGCCAATCCGTCGTCCCCGCATGCCGAGGGTCGCAAGGCCCGCGCCGCGTTGGAGGATGCACGCGCGCGGGTGAAGGCGGCACTCGGCTGGGATGGAGAGGTGATCTTCACGAGCGGGGCGAGTGAGGCTGCGGCGCTTGCGCTTTCCCGCGCCAAGGCGGGGGCACGGCTTGTGAGCGCGGTCGAGCATGACTGCATCCTCGGCACCGCGCCTGATGCCGAACGCCTGCCAGTGCGCCCCGATGGCGCGCTCGACATGGAGGTCCTGGCCGAGGCGGTCCAGCGCGAGAGGCCGCTGGTGGCGGTGCAGCAGGTCAATTCCGAAACCGGCAACCGGCAGGACCTTGCGAGTATCGCCGGGGTGGTGAATGGCGCCGGGGGGCTGCTCCTCGCCGATTGCGCGCAAGGGGCTGGCAAGATGCCGCTGCCGCCATGCGACATGGCGATCATCTCGGCGCACAAGTTCGGCGGTCCTATCGGGATCGGGGCGCTGCTGGTGAAGGACTACGCCATGCTTGAACCGGTCGGCGGGCACGAACGGGGATACCGTCGCGGAACGGAGAACCTGCCTGCGGCTCTCGGCATGGCAACGGCGCTGGAGGCGGCAGCGGATCGATATGCACCAGTCTCGCTGGAAAGCCTCGCTCCCATGGTGCGCGATGCGGGCGGGTTATGGCTGGGGGACCGGCTGTCTGATCCGACCGGGCTGATTGCGGCCATCGCCATGCCTTCGATGTCGGCATCCGCGCAGGTGATGCGGCTCGATATGGCGGGCTTTGCCGTATCGCAGGGCAGCGCCTGTTCCAGCGGAACGATGAAGACCAGCCATGTGCTGCAAGCGATCGGGCTGGATGACGAGCTTGCCGCTCGGGTGATCCGGGTGAGCGCCGGATGGAACACCACGCAGGCTGACCTCGATGCCTTTGCCGAGGCGTGGAAGAGCCTGCTCTAACCCCGTTCATGCTGAGCTTGTCGAAGCATCGTCCTTCAATGAAAAGGCAAAGCGGCCCTTCGACAGGCGCAGGGCGAACGGTTATGAGCGTCAGCCAATGACCTATCTCGATTATCAGGCCACCACGCCGCTGGCGCCCGAAGCGCGTGAGGCGATGTTGCGCTGGATGGACGGGCCCGAAGGCACTGGCTTCGGCAACCCCCATTCGCCGCATCGCATGGGCCGGATGGCTGCCGCCGCGATAGAAGCGGCGCGCGAGCACGTGGCGGCGCTGTGTCCTCCCGGCGGAAAGGTGATCTTCACCGGCAGCGCGACCGAGGCGATCAACCTTGCCATGCGCGGGGCACCGGGGAAGGGGAGCATCTCGGTCTCGGCCATCGAACATGCCGCGGTGCTCGATACCGCCGAGGCGATGGACCGGGCGCATATCCTCAATGTCGCGGCGGACGGGCAGTGCAACCCGAGCCAGGACCTGCCCGATGATGTCTCGCTGGTCTGCGTGATGCAGGTGAATAACGAGATCGGCACGGTGCAGCCCACGCTCGACTGGCACCGCAAGGCCAAGGCGGCGAATGCGCTCTATCTTTGCGACGTGGTGCAGGCTTTCGGCAAGCAGGAAGTGGCCAGCGCGGACATGGTCGCGATTTCCGCGCACAAGCTGCACGGCCCGAAGGGCGTGGGCGCGCTGTGGGTGCGCGACGGGATCGCGCTGGAGCCGCTTATCACCGGCGGCGGGCAGGAGCAGGGCTTGCGATCGGGCACGCTCTCGCCAGCCCTCATCGCCGGGTTCGGGGCAGCGGCCAAGTTGGCGGCAGAGCGGATGGAGGACGATGCCGCGCATGTCGAAGCCTTGTGGAACCGCGCGCTCGAATTGTTCGACGGCTGGACAATCAACGGCAGCACATCCGCGCGCTGGCACGGCAATCTCAATATCCGCCGCGAGGGCCTCGATGTTGCCCGGCTGATGAGCGAATGCCGCGATGTGATGTTCTCGGCAGGCTCTGCCTGTGCCAGCGGATCGGGGCGGCCCAGCCATGTACTACGCGCCATTGGCCTGAGCGATGCGGAAGCGAAGAGCTCTATCCGCCTCGGATTTGGGCGCTATACGACGATGGATGATCTTGAAGCGGCTGCGCGCAAGATTATCTCAGCAGCAGACAGCCAGGGGTAAGTCCGATCAAGATCACCTTCATCACGCGCACCGGAGACAAGGTGGAAGCCGAAGCGAATGCGGGTGACCGCCTGCTCGAAGTGGCGCAGAACGCCGGCATGCCGCTGGAAGGGACCTGCGAAGGCCAGATGGCCTGTTCCACCTGCCACGTGATCGTGGCGAAGGAGTGGTTCGCCAAACTGCCCGATGCGAGCGAGGACGAGGAAGACATGCTCGACCTTGCGGCAGACCTTCACGCCACCAGCCGCCTCTCGTGCCAGATCCTGCTCACCGATGACCTCGACGGGATGGAAGTCACCATCCCGCGCGAGAGCCACGATATGCAGGGTTATTGAGGCGCGCCGTCGGCCCAATCAACACCCGTCGGCCCGGACTTGATCCGGGCCAAGGCTTTCTTAATGCAGCCTGGCGCCCAAGGTAGCCTTACCCCGTGTCAAGCACGGGGCGACGAGATTGGGCTGGATTGGTGCTAATTCGCAGTTTCCTCGCCAGTCTCATCCACAGGCGCGGTCTCTGCAAACCTGTCGCTGGTTCTGCGGCGCTTCCACCACGGCAGGCCAGCGCGGCGCCATGCCCATATGCCGGCACCGATCACCAGCACCCACGGCAGCAGCGTGGCGACAATCATGATGATCGCGCCGATGGCCCTGCCGATCGCCGTGCCTGCCGAGCTGAACGCCCAGCTGATCGGTTCCCAGAAGCCGCCCGAGCTGCGTGATCCGGACTCATAGTCGATCGTCACATCGCTGAAAGCCACTCGGCCGCGCATCTCGGCCAGCCAGCTTGTCGCCTGGTCGATCTCCTCGTTGACCTGCGCCACGCCGCGCTCAGCCTCGACCAGTTCGGCCACCGTGCCGTTGCGGCTGCGCAGCACTTCCATCAGCCGGTCACGCAGCAGCGTTCGGGCGCGCAGGCGGGCCTCTGTATCGACGATCTGCTTGGACAGGTCTTCGCCTGCGATGGAGGATGAAATCTGCTCGCCGCCAGCGCTTTCGGCAGCGGTGGCGAGCTCCTTGCCAAAATCGCGCGCCTGATCCGCGACTACCTCGATATGCAGTCGGCCATAGCCATAATCACCCGAAGAGCCTGACTGGTTCATCGAAATGATCCGGCAGACATTCACGCCCTTGGAAACGCACAGGTCCGCATGCTGCTGCTGGAGGGCGCTGAGCTTGTCGGTATCGACGCGGAAGCCATAGTCATAGGTATAGGCGATCTGCGGCATGCCCTGCGGCATCTGCTCGTTCGCCGCTTCGTCCATGCCGGCTTCGGCGGGTTCCTCGATATCGACGGTGCTTAGACGCTCTACCCTTGGTTCGGATGGGCTGGGAGGCATGATCGAAGGGCCTTGCTCCATGGCTTCCATGAAGCCGAATTCGGCCTGCGGAGCTTCGGCAGCGACGTCATAGCTTTCGACCCGGTCGCGTGGGCCGCTGCTCTCGCTGCCACAGCCTGCCAGCGCCAGCGCGGCCACCCCGGTCATCAATGTCTTGCGGCCCATTTCAGCCTCCCTCTCACACTATGTAAGCATGATGTTACATTGTAACACTGTCAAGCGACCCCATGATCGGCCACAAAAAGGTCCCGCCACCACAGGGGTGACGAGGCCTTTCGCTGTGTCCCTGCCCTGAGGGGGGGATGGGCAGGCGCGCATTGATTCAGAATTACGCCGGTTCGGGCACGTCGAGATGCTCTTCCAGCGCGCCGATCAGCGCGTCGGAGAAGGCGGGAATGTCGTCCGGATTGCGGCTGGTGATGATGCATCCGTCAACCACCACTTCCTCGTCATGGACATTGGCGCCTGCATTGGACAGGTCAGTTCGGATCGAGGGCCAGCCGGTCAGGTTCCTGCCTTCGATCACGCCCGCCTCGGCGAGCAGCCACGGCGCGTGGCAGATCGCGGCAACGGGCTTGTCCTGTTCGAGGAAGTTGCGCACCAGCTGGATCGCCTTGGGCTCCATGCGCAGCATATCCGGGTTCATCTGGCCGCCGGGCAGCAGCAGCGCGTCGAAGTCCTTGGCCTCAGCTTGGTCAAGCGGCATCCCGACGTCGACCGGGTCACCCCAGTCACCGCCGCTCCAGCCGCGAATCTCGTCGCTTTCGGGGCTGGCCACGATGGTGGTGTGACCGGCCTGTTCGAGGCGGTCACGCGGTTCTTCCAGTTCGGATTGTTCGAAACCATTGGTGGCGAGGATGAGGACGCGGCGGGGCATGCAAAGTCTCCTTCGATATTTCGTGCATTTGCCCCATCAACGCTTGGGGAAAGTTCGATGTTCCGAACTGTCCCGTGAGCCGTGCCGGTGATAGGGCGAATGCATGTCCACAGAAGATAAAGACAAGGATCCCTTCGACGCGCCGCTCGACGGGATCACCGATGCGCCTTTCGACAGCGCCTTGTCAGACCGGTATCTCGTCTATGCGCTGTCCACGATCACCGCGCGTTCGCTGCCCGATTTGCGTGACGGGCTGAAGCCGGTCCACCGCCGCCTGCTGTGGGCGATGCGCGGCATGAAGTTGTCGCCCGACAGCGCCTTCAAGAAGTCCGCCCGCGTGGTGGGTGACGTGATCGGCAAGTATCACCCGCATGGCGACGTGGCGGTTTATGATGCCA
>JAUIJI010000084.1 GCA_030431435.1 Alphaproteobacteria bacterium
GGCTGGCATCGATGGAGAAGAAGATATGCGCCATGAAGAGGAACAGCGGCAGCGTGCCCAGTTCATAGCGGGTGAGCGTATCGACCACCACGACACCGCTCTTGATGAGCGCAGGCTCAAGACCCAGCACCAGGGCCAGTCCGCCGAAGCCGACAAGCCCCAGCACGGCACCGATGCGACCCCCGCAGAGCAGCAGGGCAAACAGGATCGCGATGCCGATCATTCCGGTTCCGGGGGTGTCGATCATTTTCGCGCCTTCCCGAAGATCCGCGCAAGCAGGACAAGGCTACCCGCTAGCAGGCAAAGATTGGCGAAGATGCGCAGCGCCAGCCAAGGCACCCCGATCACTTCGCTTCGCTCGTGGGCATCCCACAAATCCGCCAGAATCCACGATGCGCCGGCAAGCAGGACCAGCAGGAAGATCAGTGTCAGCGCATCCGAAAAGCGATCGGCCAGCAGCCTGCGTCCGCCCTCAAGACGGTCCACCAAGAGGCGCACGCGCGCGTGCGAGCCTTCTGCCGTGGCGATCACCAGCCCGATCCCGCCGCTGACAAGGACGACGGCCTGCATCAGTTCGATCGAACCGGACAGGGGAAAGCCGATATGACGTCCGATCACCGCAATGGTGTCGATAAAGGTTGCGGCCAGCAGCGCTGCGCCGCCAACAAGGACGGCGAATTTCTGCCAGCCTTTCATGCGGCCAACTCCACCACACCGTCATCAGCGACGCGAATGGGCGCGAGGCCCGCACGCAGTGTGATGGCCTCGATATAGTCGGCTATCTCGCGCACCCTGGAGCCGGTGGCGAGAACCGGACGGCCGGGAGCCTCGACATGCACCGGAACGATTTCAGCCTTGGCCGGGCCTTGTGCAGCAAATGTGATCACGCCGATAAAGGCGTTCACCGCTTCAGGGTGGAAGGGTGCGAGCGTGTAGTCGGGATCGGGTTCGAAACCGAACAACTTGCGGCGTTTTTCTGCCCATTCCTTGCGCGCGGCATGATCCTGGTCCGGCGACAAGGCGCTGGTCACCACGCAGCCGTTGCCAAGGCCATGGAAGATCGGCTTGCCCTGATGGAATTCGATCCCCCGCACGATGTGGGCATGATGGGAAATCACGGCATCTGCCCCGCGCTCTATGGCAGCCTGCGCAATCTCCCGCTCGTAAGGCGCAAGCTTGGCAGGAGTGTGGACGATCCCCTTGTGCAGGGCCACGATGACGCGGTCCGCCTTTCGCGCCGCAGCATCAATGTCGCGCGCAAGGATCTCGAGAGCAGGGAGAATGATGCTCTCGAGATCCGCGCGAGGAGACACCGGCGAACCATCGGCTGTCCCCAACGGAAGATATGCGCAGCCCGCAGCGCCCTCACTCGCCCAGGAGAACTCCGGACCCACGCAGTTGTAGCTGAGCAGGGCGATCCGCTGGCCGCGGGCAATGGCTATTGCCGGTCGGCTCGCCCCGACGATATCCTGCCCTGCACCGGTGTGCAGGATGCCCGCAGCATCAAGCGCGGCGGTGGTATCTGCGATGCCTTGCGCACCGCAATCGGCAATGTGGTTTCCGGCAAGGCTGACCATATCGAAACCTGCACGAGCTATCGCGGCGATATTCTCGATCGGTGCGCCCGGAGCAGGGACATCGCCCCCCACCTCGAATGCGCTGTTCGTATGCGGTACCTCGAGATGGCCGATGGCCAGGTCCGCTGCATGCAGCGCGGGAGCAATCCCGGAAAGCCAGTGATCGGGGTCCGGCTCGTCAAGAACCAGGTCCCCTGTCACAGCTATCCTGATCGCCCCCGCATCCATGCCTACTCTCAGTACCGTTCTCTGCGGATCAGAAACGGATCCGCGCGCCGGCTGCGAACTGCCGCCCGATAGGATTAGCCGCGGTGGCATCATAGCCGCCACTTCCGTTGGCCCCGGGTGCAACATTCACATAGGGCGGGTCCTGATCAAAGAGGTTACGGACTTCGCCACTCAATTCCAGCCCTTCGAGGGCGCCGCCGCCCAAGCTTTCGCCCACGCGCCAGGTAATCGAGAGGTCAACCGGAGTGTAGGAGCTGACGCTTTCGGACGGGGTTACGACATTATTGGTGTAACCGCCGACATGCGTGGCCATTGCACGCACCGTGAACGGTCCGTGATCCCAGTTTGCCACAACCCGCGCCTTGAACTTGAGCGGCTGGAAGATCAGGTTGAGCTGGTCCAGCAGGTCGGCATTGGGAGCCACTGCCACCTTGTAGCTTGTCAGGTAAGTACCCGAGGTGCTCAGCGTCAGAAGGTCGTTGGGGCCAAGATCAGCAGTATAGGTGATGTTGAAGTCGATACCGCGGGTAATCGACTTGCCGAGGTTGAGGCCGCGGCCGTCGACATAGAGGTTCACATTGGCAACATCGCCGCCCGGGATCGGGTTTGCACGCACCGTGACCCCCTGATCCAGCAGTTCCTGCACCCGGTCACGCGCTGCCTGGTCGCGCAGGATCACGCCTGTACCGGCGTACTGGTCTTCCTGCGCCAGGATCGCGAGGTTGGACAGCAAGGCCGAGATCTGGTCCTTGTAGGTGACGTTGAAATAGGTCAGCGACACCCGCAGGTCATCCATCGGGTCAAAGTCCGCGCCTACAGACCAGGTCGTGGCCGTTTCCGGGCCAAGCTCCAGGTTCGGGCCGGAACCGAAGGTGAAGCCCAGCAGCGGCGGACCTCCTGTCGGGTTCTGGTAGAGCTGGCCGAAGAGCGCAGTGCTGTTGCCGTAGATTTCAGGGATCGTCGGTGCACGGAACGAAGTGCCGTAGCTGCCGCGAAGCTTGAAGCCGTCAACCGGCGTCCAGTTGATGCCGAACTGCGGATTGGTGGTGGCGCCGGCATCGCTGTATCGGTCATGACGGACCGCTGCAGTGATATCCAGTTCCTCGAAGCCAGCCGTGGCATTGCCCGGGCCAAACAGCGGCACCAGCAGTTCGCCATAGACGGAGTCAACCGAGCGGTCGAAGTTGCGGAAGCTGATCGGGCTGCCGGGATTGCCGCGACCAACGCCCAGCGCAACTTCGAAGTTCTGTCGTTCGTAGCCAGCCGCAAGCATGACCTCGCCGCCCGGCAGTTCGAACAGCGGGCCGTTCAGGCCAACCTCGTAAAAGGTCAGCTGGCCATTGGTGGGTGCCAGGAAAATCTGGTTGAAGAGGCCATCAATGACAGACTGGCTGGTCCGGCCAAGCCCATAGGGATCGAGTGCCGTTGCAGGATCGCTGCTGGCCAGCGCGGCCGACAAGGCACCGCGGTTCAGGCCGTCATAGGAGCCCGAGAAATCGCTCGTCTCGCCATAGCTTACAAGTGCTTCCAGTTCCCATTCGTACGGCAGTTCGAACTTGAAGCCGGGCGAAACCTGCCAGCTTTCGGCGAAGCCGCTCGAAACGGTGAACGGCAGTTCGTTCCGGAAGTTGTAGCCGATCGTGTAGCTCGAACCGGTAAATCCGGTCGGGCGAACGAAGAAGGCATTGGTTTCGGGAACCGTGAGCGCGGTCTGCACCGTGGCGCCACGACGTTCGAACTTGCGCTTGGAATAGAAGCCGTCGACGAAGAATTCGAGGAAGTCGGTTACTTCGTAGGACGCAGTGGCATTGACCGAGTTGTACTGCTGTTCGGGGAACAGGTCCTGCCCGGTATTGGTGTCGCAAAGATTGCTTGTCCCGGCGACGATGGAATCGGCGTTCGCCTGGGTGTACTCGGCAGGCAGGGCATAGGTGGTGCCATCGATCGTCAGCGTGCCGGGCGCGCAGTTCGAAATGCGATAGTCATTGCCGCCAAATGCTGTCTGGTCGGACGTGAAGAAATCGCGATCATCGCCGCTCAGGTTGGACCGTTCTACATGTTCGAAAGCCACCATGATCTGGCCGCGATCGAAGACCTTGCCGATGGCAACGCCAGCTGACCATTCGTCAAAATCGCCACCATCAGCAGTGCCGTAACGGGCGAATGCCTCGACGCCGTCAAGGTTGCGCCGCGGGATCAGGTTCACGACGCCGGCCACGGCATCCGAACCGTAAATGGCAGATGCGCCATTGGCGACCACTTCGATCCGCTCCACGCCCAGCGTCGGCAGGACGGAGGGATCGGTCGAACGGCTGTTGTTGACCACGCGATGCCCGTCAAACAGAACGAGCGTGGCATAGGGGCCGATACCTCGAAGGTTGATGGTATTGCCGTAAACGATGTTGCCCGAACCACCGGCCTGGGCACGCGAATTTTCCGACACGCCCAGATCGAACACCTGCGGCAGTTCGCGGATCACACGGTCGATCGTGACAGCGCCCGAACTGGTGATCTCGTCACGGCCGAGAACCACGGCAGTTGCACCAACCGGCGCGCCCGTGCTTACTCGGCTGCCGGTAACGATAAGCACGTCATCGTCGCTGTCTTCGGATTCAACCTGCGCCTCGTTATCCTGGGCGAAAGCGGTTGCAGGCATACAGATTGCTGCGAGGGATACCCCGCCCAACAGGCTGACAGCCGCATTACGTGAAATCATACGCATCCAGACCTCCCATGTGCGTTTGAGTTTCTTCTTGCTCAAATCGGGTGCCTTGCTCGTCCAATCGCAACAGCGTTGCAATAAAAAGATGGCTGACGAAATTGTTGACAATATTGTAGCTAAAGCTGCATGCTTGTTTCATGGAAAAGGCAATCGAAGCACTCTCGCGCAAAGGCCCCAGCGGGACAGAGGTAGCAGACTGGATTCGCTCGCAAATTCGCGCCAGCCGTTTCGTGCCGGGCCAACGGCTGGTCGAGGTTGATATCATTCGCAAGACCGGTGGCAGCCGTTTCAAGGTTCGCGAGGCATTGCAACGGCTGGCGGCAGAAGGCCTTGTCGAAATAGAGGAATATCGCGGCGCCTCGGTCAAGGGCGCCTCGATGAGCGAGATCCGCCAGCTCTATCGCTCTCGTGCAGCACTCGAGGGGCTGTGCGCGGCTGACTTTACCAGGATCGCAACCCAGGCCCAGCGCGACCGGCTGCGAGTGATCACCCAAGACATGGAACGATGCATCGACGAAGGCTCCACGGAGATGTTCGGCAAGCTGAACGCCGAATTCCACACCATGCTGATGCAGGTTCCCGGCAATGACGTGATCCAGGACCTGGTGAAGCGCCTGAACACGCCGGTCCACCACCTCTTGTTCGAATCCTTCTATCGCGGTGACCGGATGCGCGAGGCCGTGGCCGACCATTGGCGCATCGTCGAAGCCATCGATGCCGGTGATTGCGCAGCAGCCGAACGCGAGATGCGACGCCATATCGAAAACGGGCATCGCGTCCTGGAAGCGCTCGACCAGGCCATGCATCACGATGGTTAGCTGTCAGCGGTTGCTTTCGACCTGACAGCAAAGCCTCGAACGATCAGTCACCGGTTGCGCGATGGATCACGTCATCGATCTCGATCGCACCGGGTTCACCCTCGCGCGGCTGGAAAGCGTTGTCGCGATTGCCTTCAGCACAGATATATTCGCTGATCTGCCAGTCACTGCGGCGATTGTAGATGTAGCGGCGCCAGATCGACCGGGTCAGGTAAGCCGGGTCTTCATAAGTCACGATGTTCTGTAGCGTATCGCCATCGAGCAGGCTGTATCGCTCCACGAGGGTGGCCTGTTCGCTTTGCGGAATACCGGTGGCATCCAGCCAGGCCTTGCCATTGAAATTGGCCGATTCGACCACCAGAACATCGCCTTCCCAATGGCCGACGGCATGGCCCATGAAGCGCGTGTCCACTTCGGGATCGGGATGATCGCGGTCGTCAAGATAAACGATGCGAAACACCGTATCGGCCTCGAACAGGTTGACCATCCGGTCTTCCGTCTGGACGATTTCCATCGGGTAGGGAAAGCCCAGATGCCGGGGGAGCGAAGGCAGGCACTGCGCACTCGGATCATAGGCTGGCCGCAGCACCGCGATCGCCTCGAGCCCGGCCGGGTTGAGATAGGCCTCGGGCTCCATCTCTTCGAAATTCTCGTCATTGTTGCGCGCCGCCGAACGTTCGGAAATGACCCACAAGCCGCTGAAATCGACAGGTGCCGCCTCTTCGGCCTGTGCCGTGCCAGCGCCGGCCAGCGCGATGGCCATCATCCCGGTCAAGGCAAGCGCCCTCACCGTGGCCCCTCCTCGTTGGTATCGACCGCGGTCGGCGTATCGGCATTGAGGACGCGGCCATCGGCAAAGGTGACAGTGACGATGGCACCGCCCGGCTTTCCGTTTGTCAGCGGATAAATCGTCAAGGTCACGCGATCTCCCGGACGCACCGAGTTTCGCGTCCAGCCGCGACGAGCCAGCACATTGGGGCTGCGCCCCTCAATGCTCCATTCGGTCGAGCCACCGCCGGAAGGCACGTCAATCTGGATCCATGTGTGCGGATTGACCCACTGGAATTCGCGCACCGTGCCAGCAATCTCGATGGGATTGGCCCTGTCGAACATGGCAAAGCTGTGATGGGCTTGCACCGGCGCTGAACCCAGGGGAACCGCCACCCCAAAAGCGGCTGCCAACCCGACCGAAGCGCGCGTAAAACTGATCATGAGCCTCTCCCGCCGCGCGATCGCAGCACGATTTGCAAGCGTATACACAGACCGTTGCCGGTCAAGACCCGGTCTGGCCGGGATAGACAGTGATCGTCACCCTGCGGTCCTGCCAGTCGCCCGGTTCGGTTGCTTCAGAGCTGTTGATGTCGACCTGCTCCAGGCCCGGCACCAGCCCATCGAACATGCGGCCCACCTGCTGGGCGCGCAATTCCGCTATGCCCTCGCGCTCTTCCAATACTCTACCATCGGAAAGCAGCACGGAAGCGCGGTGGCCCGTCACTTCCAGACGTTTCGCCCCCACGTCGCGGGCATAGTCCAGCACCTCCTGCAGCAGGCGCGGCGTCTGGAAATTCACTGATCCTTCGAAAGCGAAATGGATGTCGAAACTGCGTACCTCGAAAGGCGGCTCGGGCTTGGGCGGAGGCGGCGGTGGCGAGAACGCGAGACTGCCGCTGCTTGGCCCGGGCGGACGGCGCGGTTCGAACGGCAGGACATAACCGGGCTCGGCCATGAGCACCGTATCGCATTCGGGAGACATTTCGGGCATCACCGAAACCCTCACCGGCTCCAGCACGATGCCACCGCAAATGCGCTGGCCATCGGGATCGGGCGTTCCCTCGACCAGCGCCTTGTGGCCCAGCCATGGCGGGTTGAACGGTGCGGAAACGTCACTCTGCACGCCCATGTAATAGAGCTCGCCCTCATATTCGGTGAGCCAGCACGGAACGCTGGGCGTGTCCTTGACGATGGGACAGGTGACAAAGGCCAGATCCTGCGCACTTGCAGCAGCCGAAGACATTGCCATGGCGGCCGCAGCAGAGGTCAGGGTCAGGCAGCGCAGCATCACAAGGTCCCCAGGAAGTTCTCGAGATCGACCTTTTCCTGCTCGCTGTACTGGATGTTGTAGCGGCGGTCGTAGAAGTCGATGATCTCTCGTATATTGGCGGCTGAGCCGTTGGAGAAGTATGGCGCGCGCGCCGCCAGCGCACGGAACTGTTGCATCACGATGGTGCCGACATCGTTGCACTTGCCGGAGATAAGCGCCCGGCCCGGGTCCTGCGTGTAAATCACGCGGCCCAGGAAGGGATGCGGCGGAACATCGTTTCGGCAGGTGATGCGGAACAGCGGCATCAGTTCGCGTTCCTCCGTCCACGGATTGAGCGGCACCTCGCGCGCCCATGGCAGGTTGGTGGTGCCGATATCCATCCAGCCGTTGGCGGTATCCAGCCCTGTCATGTGCATGCCGTGGCAGGTGGCGCAAGTGCGCTTGACCGGATTGCCCAGCCCCACGGTGTTGAGGTGCATGGAATCCTTTATCCAGAAGGTGCGGAAGTGGTAGATCTGCTGTCCGCGCCGGATCGATGCACGCATGGCGTTCTGCTCGTCGCTCAGTGCCGCTTGCGGCTGCGCCCAGCTTTCATCCACCGGAAAGACCCAGCGCGTGGTGTTGTTGCCCAGAAAGCCGATATCGCCATGGGCGAGGTTTTCCGGTCCGAAGGCCTTGCCGCCTTCACCCAGCAGCAGGTTGCCCGCACCATTGTCATGCACCTGGGCGGCAAACAGCTGGCGCTCGAATGCGGTGATCTGCGCCAGTTGCTCGTCACTCAGGCCCTCGAGCATCTGCAGGTGGTTGTTGGCGGCATCGGTGGCCTGCAGGCCCAGCGTGGCAGCGCGGGCATCTGCCATCAGGTTCATGTTGACCGGCTGCCCGTTTTCCGGATCGCGCAGCGCCGGCTCGCCGGTCTTGCCCACGAAGGGCCCGATGCCGAAATTGCGATGCACGACATAGGGCAGGTTCGCCACCATGCGCGGCCTGCGATAGACCGAGACCATCGGCTTGTCGCTTTCCAGACCGTATTCCGGATCAAGGTTGCATCCGCCCGGATCACGCACGACTTCCAGAGTGAATTCCGGCTCTATCGTGCCCTCGCCCCATGGGTCCTTCGGCGGCCACGGCACGAAGATGCGGAACAGCCCGCGTTCCAGCAGCAGCGAGTGCGAGGCTTCCTCGCCCTGCGGCAGGTTCGGGCAGTTCGAACCGTCAATGGCGGCAAAGATCGGGTCCTTGCCGCCGGTTTCCTCCCAGCGTTCACGAATGGAGCGCAGCGAAAGGCTCATGCCGTCTGCCGGCTGGTGGCAGCTCACGCAAGCCCGGCCATTGGGGCCAAGCGGCTCGAAGAACGGGTGTCCGTCAGTCTCCACATCACCGCTGGTGTTGTAGAGGCGCAGACGGCCGTGTTCGTTGTCATATTCGACCATGCGGGCAAGCGGTGTGCCCTCGCCCGGATCCCACCAGGCGCGCCCGCCATTGGGGATCGCCTCATTCGCTTCGGCTGCCTGTTGCGCGGCCGCGGGCGGTTCCTGCGCCTGCAAGGCCTGGAACGCCAGCGCGGCAAGCGCCGTGCCAGCGGCAAGGGTGAGGATACGGCTGGAATGCTTCATGAATTTGGGTCCGTTTTTTGGGCAGATAATGCCTGACCATGCCTTCCAGTCAATCAGCCGAACTGGCCGGATGTGCACCGACAGCGTGATATCCTGCATTCGGACACGAGCACCAAGACAGACGAAATATCGCTGGTGGCAGCTACGCAACTGCGCGTTTCGGCACGGCGCGAAGGACGCGGGGCATTCGCCTCACCGCAAGATCTGCAGCGTTTCCCGGTCCACGCATGAAAGCTGAACTTCCCCTTTCAGACTTGATGATGAGAGCGTTTACATTCTCGGGCGGGACGATAGACTGCTGAAATCGAGGGGATCGAGAATGGATATCGAAAGAAAGATAGGTCGCAACGTCGTCTGGCGGCTGGTGCTGCCTACGGCGTTATTTGTCCTGCTCGGGTCGATCGACCGGGCGAATATCGGCTTTGCCGCGTTGCAGATGAACGAATCGCTGGGTCTCGACGGATCGCAGTTCGGCTTTGCCGCGGGCATCCTGTTCGTCGGCTACATGATCGCCAAGTACCCAAGCGTGCTGCTGTATGAGAAGATCGGCATGGCCCGCTGGCTGTGCATCATTTCTGTCACCTGGGGCGTTGCTGCTTCGGCAATGGCATTCGTCCAGAACGAGACGCAACTGTATATTTTGCGTCCGGTAATCGGCTTTGCCGAAGGCGGCTTGTCATCGGGCGTGATGATCTACCTCAGCAACTGGGCAAGCGACCGCAACCGCGCCACCATCCTGGCGCTGCCGATCATGGCGATCTCCATTGCCCAGATCATCGGCGGGCCGCTTTCCGGCTGGCTGATGGATCAGGGCAACCCGACCTCGTTCGAAGGTTGGCGCTGGATGTTCTTCGTGGAGGGCCTACCCGCTGTGCTGCTCGGGATCTTCGCCTGGTTCTATTATCCCGATGCGCCAAAAGACGCGCATTGGCTGAATGACGAAGAACACGAATGGATGGCAAAGAACATCCGCGGGGCCAAGAAGCCCGGCGAGGTCGGCGGCACGGATGGCCGGTGGGATGCGCTCAAGACATCTGTCGGATGGCTGGGCGCGCTGATCTGGTTCTGTATTCTGGCAGGCAATTACGGGGTCATGTTCTGGCTGCCGCAAATCGTCCAGAACCTGTCGGGGCTGACTACATTCCAGACCGGTTTGATCGTGGCCCTTCCGTGGATGGCCAGCGCGATCGGATTGGTGCTCAACGCCAGGCATTCGGACAAGACCGGCGAACGCTATTTCCACGTGGCGATACCGGCCCTGGTCGGCGCCGCAGGCCTGGTGGCCGCCATTCTGATCGGCCCCAACCTGCTGGGCCTTCTGTGCCTTGTCATCGGTGGTGGCTGCGTGGGCTGCACAGTGGCTGCCTACTGGGCAATCCCGACGAACCTGCTGGCCCCGGCCGCGCTGGCGATGGGGATCGTGATGATCAACATGATCGGCAGTTTTGCCGGCATGCTGGTGCCACCCGCAATGGGATATCTGCTCGATACGACCGGCTCTTTCCTGGCTCCGATCCTGCTGATCGCCGCCCTGCAAGTCACACTCGCCGTCCTGGCGATGGCGGCACGTTCGCTTGATCCGAAAGTCCGCGCCACAGGATCCGAAGAGCAAACTGCATGAGGTCCATAATGCGCAAGTTCCTGGCATCATCGCTGATTACCGCATCGGCGGCCATCACCATGTCCGCCGCCGCGCACACGCCGCACCAGACGATCCGCTTTGCCGACGCGGCATTGCAGCCCGGCGAAGTGAGCTGCGCGCAGTTGACACAGCTGCGCCAGCCCGATCTCAGGATCGAACGCGCTACCAGCGTGGCGGCAAACTCCAGCTGGGATGTATCGGGCATCATGCCCGCTCGCGTTGCGCTCGCATTCTGCCGTGTGGAAGGGAGCATCGAAGGCAGCATCGATTTCGAGGTCTGGTTGCCGCTTGAGGACAACTGGAACGGACGCATGCTGGGCACTGGCAATGGCGGCTTTGCCGGTACGATCCTGACCAACGGCCTGGTGCATGGGGTGCGGCGCGGCTTTGCAACAAGCAGCACCAATACCGGCCATCATGACTGGGAACAGAACTGGGCGGTCGGCAACAGCCGCGCGCAGGAAAACTACGCCCATCGCGCCCAGCATCTCACCGCAGTGAATGCCAAACTCATCATCGAAGCCTTCTATGGCCGCGCGCCCGATCACAACTACTTCATGGGCTGTTCGGGTGGCGGGCGCCAGGCGATGGTCGAGGCACAGCGGTACCCGGCAGACTATGATGGAATCGTCGCCGGCGCAGCAGGTCAGTCCATGGTCGGCATTTCTGCGCGCTGGGTGGAAAGCGCCCTGATCGGGACCAGGTGGCCGGGTGAACGGCTCGGCCCGTCGCAATGGGCATCCATCGAACAGGCCGGGATTGCCCAATGCGATGCGGATGATGGCGTTAGTGATGGCATCATCGGCGATCCGCGATCCTGCAGCTTCGACATTGCCGATACACCCGGCCTAACCTCTGGCCAGATCGCCACGGCAAGGCACATCCTGGGCCCGATTACCGGTGAGGACGGCCGGGTGCTGTTCGCCGGTTTCCGTCCCGGCGTTACCTTCCCCGCCATGGACGATCCCGGCATACCCGGCGCCTTCTTCCAGGGATGGCTGTATAACGACCTTGGCTGGGACCTGGCCCGGTTCGATGCCGCACGCGATGTGCCGGCAGCGGAAGACGCAGTGCCATTTCTGTCCATCCGCAACCCCGACATGTACGCGTTCCAGCGGCGCGGCGGGAAGCTGATCAACTATCACGGTTGGAGCGACGGTATCGTGCCCGCGGATTCCACCATCGCTTTTCACGAAAGCGTGCGACGCTCGCTGGGCGATGAACTGACCGACAGCTTCTATCGCCTCTACATGGTGCCGGGGATGGACCATTGTTCCGGGGGGAATGCCGCGGACTTCTTCGGACAGACATGGCTGCGCGAGACACCCGAAGAGCGCACGCCGCAGAATGACATGCTGCTGGCGATCATGGACTGGGTAGAAAATGGCATCGCGCCGGGCACCTTGCGCGCAACGCGGATCGAGGATGATCGCGTTGCCTATTCGCGTCCGCTTTGCCCCTATCCGGCAACCCCGGTCTATTCCGGCTCCGGCGATCCCGCACTGGCGGAGAATTTCACTTGCGAGCAGTCCTGAATTTCGCTGCCGGGGCAGCACTGGCGGCGCTCGCCTCGGTTGCTGCAATTGCCCAGCCGGTCGAGCCGATAGACGACCTGCAGTGGCTGGCGATAGAGAACATCGTCGCCCCGGTGCTGAACCCGGATGGCGAAGACAATGATGAAGCCATCGCGCTGGTTGAACAGGCCCGCTCCCAGCTTCTGCTCGGGAATTACGGGGAAGCCCGGCGGCTGTATTCACAGGCACGCACGATCTTTGCCGGCGGGGAATGGACGCCGCAGGCCGAATTTGTCGCCTCGCTGGCCTTGCGACCCGCGCATGTCGCCCTCGATCCTTCGCGCAAGCTGCCGCTCGCCATCGGCCAGCATTTCCCGTCCGCCTATCCCACGCCAGCCGAATACCGGGATATCAGCTTTCGCCTCCATGTCCGTCCATGGAGCAGGCAAGCTGCTGCGCGGACGGACAATGCCATCGCGTTGACCGGCCAGGCAATGAGCGTGCCGGACCTGCTCGAGCAGCCGCAATACCTCCTCCTCGACCTGGAAGCTGTGCCGGATGGCAGCTGGGAACTGGTGGCCGAAGTTGTCGAGGGCGAAGAGGTGATCGGGCGCACCGCCACGCGCATTTTCATTGCCAGCGGCCTGGAGCGGGACAGCGAGCGGTTGCGCCGCGGCCTTGCCGCCCTGCCGGACCTGCGCCCCGGCCTCGCCGCCAGCATCGCCTATCCGCTGGACCTTGCAGAGGGGCTGGATCGGCGTGACCGAAAAGTGCGCGATATCGACCTTCGTGCCGAACTTGATGCTGCCCTCGCCCTGCTTGCCGCAGCCGAACAAGGCGAGGATTCGCAATGGCAATCGCGCGGACAGACAGGGCGGCACTACGCTTCCGAAGTGTCGGGGCGGATAGAACCCTATCAGATCTACATCCCGGAGGACTGGGACGGAGAAACGCCTCTGCCGCTGGCGGTAATGCTCCACGGGTCCATGGGTGACGATCGCACCGTCTTTGCTGATGGCCTGCTGGAACAGGCCGCACGCGCGCGTGGCATGGCGATCCTCAGCCCGATGGGTGACGATCCCAACAGCGTCTGGGGCAGTCGTCTGCCTGCAGTCCTGGCGGACGGCTCCATCCCCGCGCCGCGCCCCGTCATCTCCGGCGGGCGCGTGCAGCCGGTTGAGCGGCTCGAGCGCGAACCTGCGGAGGCCGACGTGCAGGCCACGCTGGCGCTTGTCCGCGAGGAATTCCCGATTGATCCTTCGCGCATCTACCTCGGCGGAAACTCGATGGGCGGCGAAGGCACGCTTCACCTTGCGATGAAGTGGCCGCAAATCTGGGCGGCCATTGCTCCCGGCGCAGGGCCGATTGATCCTGACAGGCTGGACTACGAAGTTCTCGCGCGATTGCCCGCGCTTGTCGTACATGGGGCGCAAGACGCGATCATGTCGCTTGCCGCATCGCGCGAAACCGTCCGCCGATTGCAGGAAGCGGGCGGCGACGCCGCGCTCTTTTCGCCCGATGATGGCCATGGTGCCTTTGGCCACAATTACGGAACTATCCTGGATTTCTTCCTACGCCACAGGAGGCCCGCTGATGACTGACGGATTGCGTGTTCATGCCGTGGGCGATGTTGGCCCGCACCGCACCGACCCGTCGGAAATGTTCTCTGACCTGGGCGACGGCTTCTCGGCAGATTGCGTGTTCGGACAGATGGAGTGCGTGCTTTCGGATCGCGGATCGCCCGCCGCCAACGCGCGCCTGCCGCTGCGCAGCCCGCCTTTCGTGGCCGTCGCGCTCGGGAAGGCCGGTTTCGATGCCATGTCGGTCGCAGGCAATCACGCCATGGATTACGGTGGCGATGCGCTGATCGATACGTCAGAACACCTGTCAGCCGCCGGAATTGTCCCCTGTGGCGGCGGCGCAAACATCACCGAAGCGCGCAAACCGGCGATTGTCGAGCGCGCCGGTCGCAAGCTGGCTTTTCTCGCTTACAGTTCCATCCTTCCCGAAGGCTTCGTGGCGGATGACCGGCGCCCGGGCTGCGCGCCGCTGCGGGCGCATACCTTCTATGAACAGGTGGAGCGGGACCAGCCCGGCACTGATCCGCGCATCCACACCTTCGCCGATGAGGATGACCTCGCCGCGCTGCTGGATGATATCGCGCGGGCGAAGCGGCAAGCTGACCACGTCTTCGTCTCGATGCACTGGGGCCT
>JAUIJI010000085.1 GCA_030431435.1 Alphaproteobacteria bacterium
GTTTCACGGGCGTAAGCAGGAAGCTTGGCCCCCGCACCCTTGGGAAAGCCGATGATCGGCGTATCGGGATGCTTCGCACGCACGGCATCGACGATCCGCACAGTGGGCGCCACCACCCAGCGTTCGAACTGCGCAGGCGAGAGGCTGCCTGCCCAGCTGTCGAACAATTGCACGGCCTCTGCGCCTGCCTCGATCTGCTTGCACAGATATTCGATGGTGGATTCGACAATCGCATCGATGATTGCGCCAAACGCCACTGGGTCGCGATAGGCCATCGCGCGGGCGGTGTGGTGATCCTTGCTGCCCTGCCCTGCCACCATATAGGTCGCCACGGTCCAAGGAGAGCCGGCAAAGCCGAGCATGGTCACGCCTTCAGGCAATTGCGCACGGCATAAGCGCACGGTCTCATAGATCGGGTCAAAGTGATGCGGCGCGGGTGTCAGCGCGTCGAGCGCGGTATCGACCAGCTTCGGCGAGAGATGCGGGCCCTCGCCAACTAGGAACCGCAGGTCCTGCCCAAGCGCATGCGGCACGATCAATATGTCGGAAAACAGGATTGCCCCGTCAAAACCGAAGCGGCGGATCGGCTGCAGGGTAATCTCGGCTGCCGCCTCGCTGTCATAGACCAGCTCGAGAAAGCCGCCCTTCTCTGCCCGCAAGGCGCGATATTCGGGCAGGTATCGCCCCGCCTGGCGCATGAGCCAGACCGGCTGCCTGTCAGCCATTTTACCGTTCAGAGTGTCGAGGAGAAGTCCGGGCATCGCGAAGGTCCAAACAATAAAATATATATATTTAAAAGGATTGTAGGACTCTGTTGGTCCTGTGGATTTCGGGGATAGCGCGCCCTTGCCCGATTTCTCCCGCCATGAACAGGGAAAGCTGCGTTGGCGACTCTGCAGCAATGCGTGGTCAATCGGATTCTGTCCCCATTATCCCCAGAGTGTGGATAGCACCTGATGCCTGTCCAGAACCCTGACTGGGAATCGGCCGGTATCGGGGGTGGAATTGCATCCCGTGCTTGTCCGCAGCCCCGTCCCGTGGTTTATGGACCCACTTTTCCACATGGCACTCCTGCACCTCCATCTGCTCTCGGACTCGACCGGCGAAACGCTCGAGATGATCGCCAAGGCGGCGCTCGCGCAGTTCGAGAATCCCGATGTCACGCGCCATTTCTGGCCGATGGTGCGTTCGAAACAGCATCTCGACAGGATCATGGAGGAGTTCAAGGCCAATCCCGGCCTTGTCCTCTATACCCTCGCCAATCCCGAAACCCGTGCGCGGCTGGAAGAACGGTGCCGCGCGCTGGGCTTGCCCCATGTCGCCGCGCTCGACCTGGTGATGCAGGCGCTGGAGGAACGGCTGGGGCAGGAAGCGCATTCCCGCACCGGCGCACGCCACGTGATGGACGAGGCCTATTTCAACCGCGTCGATGCCATCCAGTTCACAATCGCCCATGACGACGGGATCGGCTGGGAGGCCTGGGAAGAAGCCGACATCGTGCTCGCCGGGGTCAGCCGTACATCGAAGACGCCCACCAGCATCTATCTCGCCAATCGCGGCTTCAAGGTCGCCAATATCCCGCTGGTGGTGGAAAGCCCCCCACCCTCCTCGCTGTTCGAACTGCGGCATCCCATGGTGGTGGGGCTGACAACGGCGCCCAAGCGCCTGATCCAGATCCGCCGCAACCGCCTGCTGTCATTGAACGAGAAGGCCGAGACCGCCTATATCGACGAGGAGCGGGTGGAAAAGGAAGTCGCCTTCGCCCGCCGCATGTTTGCCGACAATGGCTGGCCGGTGATCGACGTAACGCGCCGCTCGATCGAGGAAACCGCCGCCGCAGTGATCAAGCTGCACCAGGAACGCGAAGCGCGTGAACGCCCGCCGCGCGTCGGCCCCAAGCCGATCTGAGGGGCGTGCGATGATCGTGCTCGCCTCCAAATCCGCCTCGCGCAAGGCCATGCTCACCGACGCCGGAGTGGCGTTCGAAGCGATCAGCGCCGATGTTGACGAGCGCGCCATCGAACAGGCACTCGGCAATGCCGCGCCAGACCGGGTTGCGCTGGAACTGGCCCGGGCCAAGGCGCTTGACGTGCATGGTGGCGGGCGACTGGTGCTTGGCAGCGATTCCCTCGTGGTGGTCGATGGGCAAAGGTTCGACAAGCCGCGTGACAAGGCCAATGCTGCCGAACACCTGCGCTTCTTCTCGGGTAAGGTGATGCATCTCCATTCCGCTGCCGCCCTTGCCCGCGATGGCGAGGTGGTGTGGAGCCACACCGCCGAAGCGCGCCTCCATGTGCGCGACCTGTCCGAGGATTTCATCTCTGCCTATCTCGATGAAGAATGGCCGGAAGTCGGCTATTGCGTCGGCGTGTTCCGGATAGAGGCGATGGGCGTGCAGTTGTTCGAACAGATCGAGGGCAATTATTTCACCGTGCTGGGCATGCCGCTCCTCGCCGTGCTGTGTGCATTGCGCGAGCAGGGGGAGCTTTCCTCGTGAGTATTTACGCAGAGGTGATCGGCGATCCCATCGCGCAGTCCAAATCGCCCGCGATCCATGGCTACTGGATCGAGCAACTCGGCCTCGAAGCGGACTACCGCGCATGCCATGTCACCAGCGACGGGCTGGGAGACTATATCGCCGCGCGGCGCAAGGATCCTGACTGGCGCGGGTGCAATGTCACCATGCCGCACAAGCAGGCCGTGATGCCCTTGCTTGACCGGCTCGATCCGCTGGCAGAGCAGATCGGCGCGGTGAACACCATTGTTCCGAGAGTTGATGGCAAGCTCACCGGATACAACACCGATGCCGACGGTTTCCTTGAGCCTTTGCGCGACGAGCTTGCAAAGCAGCACTATTTCCGCATGGCTCGCATCCTCGGCACAGGCGGCGCAGCGCGTGCCATAATCGTCGCGCTCGCCGGGCAAGGCTTCACGCTGGTGCTCGCCGGCCGCAATCCGGACAAGGCGCGCGCGTTGCTCGATGAACTCGCGCCCGATGGCGAGCATCACGCGGTCGATATTGCCCATTTCGCGGATGAGACCGATTTTGCCTTCGATGACCGGGAGGGCTGTTTCGACCTTGTCGTCAACGCCAGCCCGCTCGGCATGGCCGGCCAGCCTCCGCTTGCCTTCGATTTCAGCCACGTGCCGCCGGGCAGCGTGATCTATGACATCGTCACCCATCCGCTCGAAACGCCGTTGCTCAAGCAGGCTCGCGCAGCAGGGTTCGAAGCGGTCGACGGCCTCAACATGCTGATCGGCCAGGCAGCGATCGCTTTCGAGAGGTTCTTCGACAAGGCCCCACCCCGCAACGATGGCGATGCGGCCTTGCGCGCGATCCTTTCCCGATGACCACGCGCCCGCTCATCCTCGGCCTCACCGGCTCGATCGGCATGGGCAAGAGCACGGTCGCCGCCATGTTTGCCGATTGCGGCGTGCCGGTCTTCGATGCCGATGCAGAGGTTCGGCGGATGCAGGGGCCAGATGGCGAACTTGTTCCCGCCATCGAGGCTGCCTTTCCCGGTTCGACCGGCCCCGATGGCGTGAAGCGCGCCGCGCTGGGGGCAATTGTGTTTGCCGATGCCGATGCGCTGGCGCGGCTGGAATCCATCGTCCACCCCGCAGTTCAGGCAAAGCGCGAACAATTCCTTGCCGCGAACTCCACAGCACCAATCGTTCTCTTCGATATTCCCCTCCTGTTCGAAAAGGGGCTTGAGGCAGGCGTCGACCAGGTGGTCGTCGTTTCGGCGCCTGCCGAAGTGCAGCGCGCCCGGGTCCTCGCCCGCCCTGACATGACCGAAGCGAAATTCGCGGACATCCTCGGCCTGCAGGTGCCCGATGCCGAGAAGCGGGCGCGCGCCGATCACGTTATCGATACCGGCGTAACACTGGAAGAAACACGCGCCGCGGTGGAAGAGCTGGTGGACAAGCTCATCGCATAGTTGCACCCAACCCTTCCCGCGTTCCATAATCGCGAGCATGCGAGAGATAGTCTTCGATACCGAAACCACCGGCCTTGATCCCCATTCGGGAGACCGGCTGGTCGAAATGGGCTGTATCGAGATGGTCAACCGCGTGGCGACCGGGCGCAGCTATCACGCCTATTACAATCCCGAACGCGACATGCCGATGGAGGCCGAGCAGGTGCACGGCCTGTCCGCCGCCTTCCTTTCCGACAAGCCGCTGTTTCGCGACACGGTGCACGAATTGCTCGAATTCATCGGCGATTCGCCGCTGGTGGCGCATAATGCGCAGTTCGATTTCGGTTTCCTCAACTGGGAACTGAACGCCTGCGGGCACGCCGAAATCGGGATGGACCGCATGGTCGATACGCTGGCCATCGCACGCCGCCGTCATCCCGGCGCGAAGCACTCGCTTGATGCGCTATGCACCCGTTATGGCGTGGATCGCAGCCACCGCGTGAAGCATGGCGCATTGCTCGATGCGGAATTGCTGGCGCAGGTCTATGTCGAGTTGACGGGCGGTCGGCAGATCGGCCTCGAACTGGCAGCCGAGTCGGAGGAGACAGTCGCCGAAATTCGCAGCTTCGTGCCGCGCAAGGGAGAGTTCCGCCCGCCCCGCCCGCATGCAGCATCAGCCGAAGAGCTTGAGAAGCACAAAAATTTCGTGGAATCGATGGAATCGCCGGTCTGGAATACCTAAATTCCAAAAAGAGCCTATGATAGGTTCAAAGATAACAGGATAGGGAACAGCCACATGGAAATTCGCGTCTCCGGCCACCAGGTAGACACCGGCACCGCACTGCAGGAACATGCATCGGATCGTCTCGGAGCTATCGTTGACAAGTATTTCAGCCGGGCGCTTTCCTCCACCGTTACCTTCGGCAAGGCCCCTTCCAATGCCTTCGCCTGTGATATCGTGTTGCACGTCAATCACGGCCTGATCCTCAAGAGCCATGGCCAGGCGCATGATGCGCACCAGGCGCTGGACCAGGCGTCCGACAAGATCGAGACCCAGCTGCGCCGTTACAAGCGCCGCCTCAAGGACCGCCATGAACAGGCGGCCCACGCCATGGCGCAGGAAGAAGCGGCCTACACCATCTTTGCCTCGGAAGAGCCCGAGATTGAAGAACTGCCCGAAGAGGCGCCCCCCGTTATTGCCGAAACCCGCATCGACATTCCCGAAGTAAGCGTGTCGGATGCGGTCATGCTGCTCGATTTGCGGCACACCCAGGCGCTGTTCTTCAAAAATGCTGGAACTGGGCGTCATAATATGGTCTACCGCCGCGAAGATGGGTCGATCGGCTGGGTCGAACCGTCCTGACGCTGGCCCCAGGTCTCTGTTGCTTGTAGCGATTTCGCGTTCAGGACATTACGAAAAAACACGAAATTTCAAAGCCCTCCTTATGCAGGATGGCTATGCTGCGAGTATAGTTGAGCCCACAAGATGGACCCCCTCTTCGTTATTCACCCGGAAGCTGTGGCGATCGTTGACGCCGGGGACAAGCAAGCGATTCTCGCTCATTTGAGCGGGATTTTCGCGCGCACCTATGATCTCGATGCGGAAACCGTGCTGGAATTCCTCGAAGAGCGCGAAAAGCTCGGCAGCACCGGTTTTGGCCGCGGAGTTGCTATCCCGCATGCGCGCATCTCGGGCGTCCAGCGCCCGGTTGCGGCTCTTATGAAGCTTCGCCATCCGGCGGATTTCAAGGCGGCTGACGGCCTGCCGGTAGACTTGGTCTTCGGCCTGCTTTCACCGGAAAACAGCGGAGCTGCCCACCTTCATGCGCTCGCTGCGATTTCCCGCATGGTTCGCGATGAGTCGATCCATGAGGCGCTCACCGATGCTCCCGATGAAGAGGCAATCTACGGCCTGCTGACCAATGTCTCGGACCGCAGCGCCGCCTGATTCCTCCCACAGCGGGGCGCAAGCGCATTTCCGTGCGCTGGAATCGCTCTATGCCTCGGCGCCGATCAATGCATTGTTCCGCTCGCAGCTCGAGATCGAGCGTGAGGGCCAGTCCGTCATCCGTTTCGAAGTCGACGAAAGCCTGCATCATGCAGCCGGTGCCGCGCATGGCACGGTCTATTTCAAGATGCTCGACGATGCGGCTTTCTATGCTGCCAATTCGCTGGTGTCCGACCGCTTCCTGCTGACAACCGGCTTCAACCTGCATTTCACCGCCCCTGTCCGCAGCGGGAAGGTGGAAGCCCGCGGGCGCTGGGTCAGCGGCAAGCGAAGGGTGTTCGTGGCCGAAGCCAGCCTGGTCGATGAAGAAGGCGAGGAAGTGGGTCGCGGAACAGGCACTTTCATGCGTTCGCACATCGCCCTGTCCGGCCTGCCCGGCTACAAGGTCGGGGAATAGCGGCGTGGAAGATGCGCGGATCCCCGCTCACCTCGAAATCAGCGGCATGGTGCGCGCCGTGCAGGCCGCAGGCGGCTTTGCGACGGTTATTTCAAAGGGTGAACGCGACGCCGGGACAATACTGGTTATATGTTGCGAAAACGGCACAAATGCGCGTCTCTACGAGCGTATGCCGCAGGTCGACGGGACCCGAAAATGGTCACTTTCCAAGGCCCAAGACCCTGAAAATCCGTCTGAATTCACTGAGTACTGTGACCGGCGGGCGAAGCAGGACAGCGACGCCTGGATTATCGAGCTGGACATCGCTGATGGTGAACGCTTCATCGGAATTGATCCCCCCGTTGGTTGACACCTGAGCCGCCATCGCTAAGTGGCGCGCGACTTCAAGAGCGTTGGCCTTTCGCGTTGCGGCAATCAAGCCGCACCGGATCGCACGCAGACGGGGAGAAAACGGCAGGCCGTTCCAACGGTTCGCAAATGATACGACGGCATGAAGTCTGTCGGCGACCGGCGACCTGCGCAGATTTCTCACCGCCCTGAGCTTACACATTGGATGAACCGCAAGTTCCCACGCGCCGGGGCGGCAGCCTCGGTCGCCATCATGTTTGCAACACTACTCGGCACCGCCATGTCCGGTGCCGTCGCCCAGGACCAGGGTGAGCTCGCAGAGCTCGAAACGGCCACAGAATTCACAGCGGAAGCAGAGGCCGAAGTTGAGCCCGCCGTCCGCTTTGTTGCCAACCCCGTGGTGCAGGACATCCCTGCCGAGGCTGAAGAGGCACCGATCGCCACCAGCAACTCCGCCTCGCTGCGCGAGCTGGTTGCCACCCTGCCGCATGAATCCGAACTGACGGGTGAGCTGCGCTGCCTGGCGCAGGCCGTCTATTTCGAATCGCGCGGTGAACCGCTTTCGGGCCAGCTTGCCGTGGCCCGCGTGGTCATCAACCGTGCGGAATCGTCCTTGTTCCCGGATGACTATTGCTCGGTCGTCACCCAGCGCGCGCAGTTCTCCTTTGTGCGCGGCGGCCAGATCCCTGCGCCGAACACGTCTTCCAACGCATGGAAGCGCGCCCGCGCCATCGCGCGCATCGCGCATCAGGAGCTGTGGGACAGCGAAGCAGGCGAAGCGCTCTATTTCCACGCCACCACGGTGCGCCCGCGCTGGGCCGGCCGCATGGCGACGGTTGCCCGGATCGACAGCCATATTTTCTATAAATAATCTGCCTTGAGGCGGACCCGCATCCGCGGGTCCGTCCTCGGTGCTGCTCCCTCCACCCGGACCAAGTCCGGGTTGCCGGGCACCTGCGGGTGGGCGGTCGCCCTATGGTTCGGCTATGCCAAACGGAAAATGGCGTGGTCGCGCCTTATTGCTTCAACTCAACCCACACAGGGGCATGGTCGCTGGCCTTTTCGCGGCCGCGATGGTCCTTGTCGACGCCAGCAGCTACCAGCCTGTCTGCGCAATCGGGTGAGAGCAGCATGTGATCGATGCGGAAGCCGTGATCGCGCTGCCAGGCGCCAGCCTGGTAATCCCAATAGGTCCACACCCCGCCGCGCGGGTTGAGCGTGCGCAGCGCGTCCGTCCAGCCATCGGCCAGCATGCGCGCATAGGCATCGCGCGATTCAGGCTGCATCAGCGCGTCGTCCTGCATCGCCTTCACTGCCCACACGTCATTGTCTTCCGGGATGACGTTGAAATCGCCGAGCACCACGGCAGGAATCTCTGCCGCGAGATGGTCCTGACAGCGGGCGCGCAGCCGTTTCATCCATGCCAGCTTGTAATCGAACTTGGGCCCAGGGTGCGGATTGCCATTGGGCAGGTAGAGGTTGCAGATCCGCACCCCATTGACCTCGGCTTCGAGGTAACGCGCTTGCTCGCCCTCGCCCTCTTTCGGCCCGTCAATGCCAAGGCCGCGATGCTTCTCCTCAGGCTTCACTCCATCAGCCAGAATCGCCACGCCGTTGAAGCTCTTCTGCCCGTGCCAGATCGCGTGATAGCCGATCTTCTCGAACTCCTCAGCAGGGAAGCCGTCGTCCATCGTCTTGATTTCCTGCAGGCAGGCGACAGTGGGCCGGGTTTCTTCCAGCCATTCGAGCAGGCGCGGCAGGCGCGCCTTGATACCGTTGATATTGAAGCTTGCTATGCGCACGATCGATCCACCCTTCGGCGGATGACCTTATATCCCGAAGCTGGAACCGCAACCGCAACCGGCGGCTGCCTGCGGGTTCTCCACGCGGAAAGCGGCGCCGCCGAGCGATTCGACGAAATCCACCGTGCTACCTGCCACGAGATCAAGGCTGACCGGATCGACCACCAGCTTGACGCCATCGGTTTCGGACACGCTGTCATCCGCCTCGGCAGCTTCGGACAGGTCGAACTTGTACTGGAAGCCCGAACAGCCGCCACCTTCCACGGAAAGCCGCAGGATGGCGGGTTTGCCCTGCTTCTTCGCGATATGCCCGACACGCGCAGCGGCGGCGGGTGAAAGGGTCAGTTCCTTGGCCATGGATGCGATGTAATGCCTCGCACCCGGTTCCTCAAGCAGTGGTGATATATTCGCGCATCTGCTCGGCCTCGGCCTCGACCTGTTCGATGCGGAATTTCACGATGTCGCCGATCGAAACGAAGGCGACCATCCTGCCATCCTGCAATACCGGCAAATGCCTGATCCGCCGGCGGGTCATGAGCTGCAGTGTTTCAAGCGCGTCTTGCGAGGGCTCGATCGTGATGGCGGGGGCAGTCATGACCTCGCCGACTGTGTGATCGAGTGCGTCATGTCCCTCGCGCGCGATGCAATAGAGCAGGTCCCGCTCGGAAAATATCCCGGCCACCTGGTCTCCATCCATGACCGGCAGCGCGCCGATGCGCTTCTCCGCGAGCTTGGCGGCGGCATCGCGCACGCTTTCCTCGCGCGAGCAGCTGATGATGTCCTGGTTACGACCTTCGATAATGCGCGCAATTGACATGGCGTTCTCCTTCCCTCGCCATGACTATGCCACGGTTCGCCGAGTCACGGCAAATCGCATCCTTCATGACCGTTGCGTCAGCCCTTCGGGACGGGCATGAGGCGCGCATGGTTCGCAAGTCTCCCCTCGATGATCCGCAAAACGCCGCACACGCCTGGGCGCGATACCGGCGGCTCATGCGCTTCATGTTCGGGGCCACCGTCGCCGTGGTGATCATCGCCATGGCGCTGCTCTACAAGGAGGTGGGCGCGGTCTCGGTGCATTTCTTCATCGCCACCGCGCTGGGGATCGGTTTCGCCATGCTGTTGATGAGCGCGCTGATGGGCCTGGTATTCCTCTCAAGCGGCACAGGACATGACGAGTCAGTCGACAACTCGCTCGACGACCTCGATCCTTAGACTCAAGAACCGCGCAGGCGAAATTCCTCCACCGGCTCGCCGCCGATCAGGTGCTGCTGGATGATCATCTCCAGCACTTCGGGCGTGCAGGAATGGTACCAGACCTGGTCCGGCCACACGACGGCGATGGGACCAGCCGCACAGACCTGCAGGCAATCCGCCTTGGTGCGCTGGATCTTGCCGGGGCCGACCAGATCGAGCTCCTTCAGCCGCGCCTTGAGATAGTCCCAGGCCGGTCCTCCCACATCGGGATGGCAACATTTCGCCTTGGTTGGCAGCGCACACAGAAAGATGTGCCGCGCAACGGTCTCTCCGCCGGTTTCAGCCAGTTTTCGGCTCGCCTTGGCCAGCCGGAAGGGAGATGCAGGCTTGCTCAGCGCTTCTTGCCGGCGATTCGCGCGATTTCTTCCTTCACCATGCGCTCGACAATCTCGGGAAGGTGGGCATCGAGCCATTGCGCCATCATCGGCCGCAGCATCTCGCGCACCATGCCTTCGAGCGAGGTCTCGCCTGAACGCACGATCTTGGGCGGTGCCGAAGGTTCGGACAGCATGGCAAGTGCGGCGAGAGACTGGCGCATGGCATCGGCGGCACCGGCATTGGTGAGGCCGCCTTCTTCGCCATCGTCATCCTTGCCGGCAACTTCGGAAGCAATTGCGCCAAGGTCGAGGACGTCGGTTTCCTCTTCCTCGTCGAACGAGGGGCGGGCAATCAGGCCTTCGGTCTCCCGCCGACGCTGCTGCGCGCGCGCAGCCTCGCGATTGTCACGCTCGATGACCTTCTTCACCGATTCGAGGATTTCCTCGACAGAGGGTTCGCCTTCGCGCCGCATAATGCCCTGTAGCCCCTGACTTATTGCTCGTCGGGAACTTCGCCATCCTGCGCCGGGATGTCAACGGTCCTGGTGGAAGTGGCGACGGGATCGGGATCGCTCTGCCAGTCCAGCAGGATCGAGCGCGAGCGGTCGTAATTGACCACCGGATCATACAGCACGCCCTCGCTGTCGAGGCCGAGGTCACGCGCTTCGGCGCGGCCCATGGCGGCGAGCAGGCTGAAACCCGCGACATATTCGTTGCGGCGCGCCGTCACCAGCTGCACCCTTGCGGCCAGCAGTTCCTGCTCGGCATTGAGCACGTCCAGGATCTGGCGGTTGCCTATGGAGTTTTCCGCCCGCACGCCTTCGAGGCTCAGCTCTGCCGCATCCACTGCAGCCTGTGTCGATGCGATGATGGCATTGGCGGCACGCCAGCTGGAGTAAGCCGCGCGCACCTGCGCAATGACATTGCGTTCGGTGGCGATCACCTGTTCCAGCGCGGCTGACGCATTGGCCTGTGCCTGGCGCCGCCTGGCCGATACACCGCCACCCTGGAAGATCGGCAGCGTCAGGCGAAGCCCGGCCTGTGCCGATGTGCTGGTCTGGTCTGCTGCGCCAGTCCCGGGGACTGCGCCGAGCGTTCCAAGGTAGTTCTGGTACCCGCTGTTGGCGAAAGCCTCCAGTCGCGGAAGCCTGCCGGCACCTGCCACGTCAATGTCATAGCCCGCGGCAATTGCCCGTTCGCGCGCGGCGAGCAGGTCCGGATTGTATTCCAGCGCGACGTCCACCGCCTGGTCCGGGCTGGCGGGCAGGCCGGGAAGCGGCGGCGGGGCCTGCAGGTCTGTGGGCGCAGAGCCGACCAGCGCGATGTAGTTCTCGCGTGCGTTGATCAGATTGGCCTGGGCGCTGCGCAAGTCACTGCGAGCCAGAGCCAGACGGCTAGCGGATTGTGCCACGTCCGTGCGCGTGAGTTCACCGATTTCAAAGCGGTCGCTCGTCGCTTCGAGGTTGACTTGCAGCACTTCGACATTGTTGCCGGACAGGCCGACGATCGCCTCGCTCTGGATCACGTCCATGTAAGCGGCGACAACCTGCGAGAAAAGCGCGCTTTCGGTGCCGCGCAGATCGGCGCGACCGGCCTCGACCCGCGTTTCTGCCGCGCGGATCCCGTTGCGCACGCTTCCGCCCGAATAAATCGGAACGCCAAGATCGACATTGGCTGACAGGGAACGCTGCGGCGAGATGAAGCTGGAAGAACTCTGCTTGAGGAACTCGGTGTAATTGGCCGACGTGCTGACAGAAGGCAGTCCGCTTGCCCGCTGGATCGGCACATTCTCGTCCGTCGCGCGCAGCTGGGCGCGCGCAGCTTCAAGCTGCGGATTGGTCTGGTATGCTTGCGCCAGCGCTTCCTTCAGCGTTTCGGCCTGAGCAGCACTCGCTGCAAGGCATGCGCTGACAAGCAGCACCGCTTTCAGACCGGGAAAACGCATGGTCAGAAGCTCCAGCCCTTCGGCTTGTCGAAGGCTGCAAGGCGCGGGATACCGATTTCGGCAAGGGGGATGAAGGCCACGTTCTTGCCCGACTTGCGCCCCGCTGCAATGCTGGTGACGCCTTCGTGGCACAGCCCCGTTACGATGCGCCCGTCATCGGCAAGCCGCTTGACCAGCGAATCGGGCATTTGCTCGATCGCGCCATCGATCAGGATCAGGTCTGCCTTCTTGCCGCCACGGCCCGGTGCCAGTGCCTCTTCCGGCGTCAGCACCTTGAGCGATCCCGCGAGGGGCCTGACCAGTTCGGCAAGATAGCCGCTGCCGCCATCGACCACGATCACATGATCATCGGCAGTCGGCCGTGCTTCCTGGAGCAGCTTGCCATGCACGAGCGGGGCAGCCAGAGCCTTGCCATCACCCAGGGGAATTGCGCGGTCCATATAGGCCACGCCCTTTGCACTTGCAGGAACAAAGTCCTCGCGCGCCACTTCGCCCATGCGCTTTACCACGAAAGGCGCTGTCACGCCGCTGGTGCGCAGCTGGCTGTCGATCATTGCCCTGCGTGCCTTGGTGGCGGAATCCATGCTGGGGGTATCGAGAAGGGTCACAATATCTATACTCTCGTCACTCTTGTCGCAGCGTGCCTTAGGCGTATGAGGGCATCACGCCAAGGGGTTTGGGCATTGCGATCTTTCCCTAGCAGGCGCAGGGCGCACGGCGTGTCAAAAATTGTATCAACAGGAGAGCTCTTTCGATGAACGACATGACCATCATTCGCGAGGATGACCTGATCGAAAGCGTGGCCGATGCGCTGCAGTACATCTCCTTTTACCACCCGATGGATTACATCAAGGCGCTGGGCGAAGCATACAAGGCGGAACAGGGCGCCGCGGCCAAGGACGCGATCGCGCAGATCCTCACCAACAGCCGCATGTGTGCCGAAGGGCATCGCCCGATCTGCCAGGACACCGGCATCGTCAATGTCTTCGTGAAATGGGGCCAGGATTGCCGCCTCGATTCGAAGCAGAGCCTGCAGGATGTGGTCGATGAAGGTGTGCGCAGGGCTTACAACCATGCCGATAACAAGCTGCGCGCCTCGATCCTGGCTGATCCTGCTTTCACCCGCCGCAACACCCGCGACAACACGCCCTGCGTGCTGAGCGTGGAGATGGTGCCGGGCAACACAGTGTCCATCGATGTCGCGGCCAAGGGTGGCGGCAGCGAGAACAAGAGCAAGTTCAAGATGATGAACCCGTCTGACAATATCGTGGACTGGGTGCTCGAACAGATTCCCTCGATGGGTGCGGGCTGGTGTCCGCCGGGCATGCTGGGCATCGGTATCGGTGGCACGGCGGAACATTGCCTCAAGCTCGCCAAGCAGAGCCTGATGGACCCGATCGACATGGCCCAGCTGAAGGCGCGCGGGGCAGAGAGCGATCTCGAACAGCTGCGGATCGACATCTATGACGCGGTGAACGCGCAGGGTGTGGGCGCGCAGGGGCTGGGTGGCCTCTCCACCGTGCTCGACGTGAAGATCCTCGATGCACCGTGCCACGCTGCGGGCAAGCCGGTGGGCATGATCCCCAATTGCGCCGCTACCCGTCACGCGCATTTCACGCTGGATGGTTCGGGTCCGACCTATCTCGACCCGCCGAACCTCGATGAATGGCCCGATGTTCACTGGGCGCCCGACGCCGAAGCAAAGAAGGTCGATCTCGACAATCTCACGGCTGAAGAAGTCGCCAGCTGGAACCATGGCGACCGGCTGCTGCTGAACGGCAAGATGCTCACCGGGCGCGATGCTGCGCACAAGCGCATCCAGGACATGCTGGCCAAGGGCGAGGAGCTGCCTGTCAGCTTCAAGGGTCGCGCGATCTATTATGTCGGCCCGGTCGACCCGGTGATGGGCGAGGTTGTCGGCCCGGCAGGCCCGACCACCGCCACGCGCATGGACAAGTTTACCGAGATGATGCTCGACCAGGGCCTGCTCGCCATGATCGGCAAGGCCGAGCGCGGCGCGGATGCAGTGGACGTGATCAGCCGCTTCAAGGTCGCTTACCTGATGGCCACCGGCGGCGCGGCCTATCTCGTCGCGCGGGCAATCAAGGAATCGAAGGTCGTCGCATTCGAGGACCTCGGCATGGAAGCTATCTACGAATTCACGGTGAAGGACATGCCGGTAACCGTGGCGGTGGATGCCGAGGGTAACAATGTCCACACGCTCGCCCCGCTGCACTGGAAGCGCAAGATTGCCGAGGAAAGCCTGCTTTAGGGGTGCTATCTTCGACAAAAGGCTGATCCTGTCCGACCGGAATATGTCTCAGGGCTGGC